>JACXUE010000015.1 GCA_014764075.1 Sulfuricurvum sp. | reverse complement strand
GATAACTCCATAATCGTACTTGCGACGATGGAGACCGCCGAGAGGGTCTCGGTACCATGACTGATTTCATCACCCAGAATCAGTGATCGAGATGTCGCTTGGGAAAAAATCGTGTTGAGTTCCAACATCTCCACCCCAAACGTCGAAAGCGATTTCGCAACATTGTCGCGTGATTGGATACGGGTATAAACTCCCTCAAAAAGGGAAAATTTCATCGTCTTAGCAGGGACGAAAAAGCCGCTTTGCGCCAAAACGACGGCGATCCCTATGCTCTTCATCAACGATGATTTCCCGCTGGAGTTGATTCCATAGAGCAATACCCCCCGAACGGTTGCCCCATCATGCACTTTGGAATCAAGCATCACCGTTTCGGGATAGGGGAGATCCAAATAATCGCGATTTCCCATCACAATATCATTAGGGACATAATCGATCCCCTGCATCTCAACCGGCAGATGACGCAGAGCACTTATCTGTAGAAAATTCTCCTGAGCCGATTCAACAATCACCGGTCGAATCAGAGCGTATTTTTGGGCATTGATCGCCGATGTCACCGCAACATCGATTTGTGCAACCCAATCAATCGTCTCAGCCACAAAAGAGAGTTGTTCCCCGATCCATTCACGATGAGTATGATAATTTTGAAACTCAATTTCCCACCCATCCAACAATGTTACTGTCGGAAGAATCGAATGGAGTTTGTGATCGCGGCAATATTTTTGAATCTCCATCACGCTCTTGATAGCATTTTGAAAATCTTCAACAACCCTATCCTCACGATTGCGAATCCGCCACCATAACAGCTCTATATCTGCCAATCCCCGCAACTTTGATCGCATCCACTGCGCATGCGGATTTAATGCTTCAATCCAGTCAAAACGGCGGTTGAGTTCGCTCCCCTCTTTGATCGGCAACATAAGACGAAACCGTCCAAGCCGTTTCCCCATAGGGGTAGACATATTTAAAAAAAGCTTTGTGATACTCGGTATACGAGGGTCAGAAACAATTATTTCGAGTTGTTCCAGCGCATTATTGCCCAGTTCCAATAGCGATTCCGTTTTCAACACTACCGGAGACGCATAGATTGAACCGTTTTGGCTCAATGTATGCCCCATGAGTGCCAGCGCTTGTGAAGATAACGGGCGATTTTCCAAACACAAATGCTCGATAGGGCTCAAGAGAGAATGGAGATTAAACCAGTGTTTAAAAATAAAGTTTTGCTCTTCGATCCCAAATCGACGGTCGCTATAGGTGTACTCATAAAACTCAAAATTTGCTTTGATCTCATCAAAAATTGCTCTAGATGAAGCACCAATCAATAAATGTTTACTATCCCCAACCCATAAAAGGTGCAACAATCTATCCACCGCGCCGTAAGGGTGCGATGCGTCTGATGAAATCTCGCAAAACCACCCTTTGAGTCCATAAGGCTCGAACATCGCCAAGCCTATAGCATATCCGTTATCGTTACGATCAATATGTATTGCCACATTGGCGTTCATCATTGCCGATTCACCCTATTTTAATGTGAAGCTATTATAGCTATATGTGCCAAAAATAAAAAATTTAACTTTTATTTTAGTGACAATCAAGTTATAATCACAAAATTATATTCGAATCTAAGCTTTTAGGATACGCCTAATGAAACGCCCAACTCCGGTAAATGAAGAAGTTTTGTTCGACGGACGAAGTCTCATTTCTGAAACCGATACCAAGGGGATTATCACCTACGTTAACCGAAAATTTACCGAAATGACCGGATATTCTGCAGTTGAAGCTGTTGGACAACCGCACAGTTTGCTCCGCCATCCGGATATGCCTAAAGCTGCGTTTGAGGGGATGTGGAAATTGATCAAAAGCGGTAAAATTTGGGAAGGATACGTCAAAAATCTCCGTAAAGACGGAAAATTTTACTGGGTTGTCGTCCACATCGTCCCCAAACTCAATGAAGCGGGTGAGATCATCGGCTATATCGCCTCACGCAAAATGCCCGATCGCAACCGTCTCAAAATTGTGGAACAACAATACGCCGAACTCCTCGCAGCTGAAAAAAATGGCTAATTCTTAGAATTTAGTTGCTGCACAATGCGTTGCATATCGCACAACAACGCCTCTTTGGTCGGATAACGAAGCTCAATCCGGTTCACCGGAACTTCTCCCACCGGATCAAAATCACACACCAAAAGATAGGTTTCAACGCTAATCTGATCGGCTTTCAGCTCTGCCCATTCGAGTGAAACCGATGCGCTTTCTCCCCCCGCATGAATCAAAACAGCGGGATAAAGTCGAGTGATTTTAGCTAGATCGATCTGCTTCCCGTCCGCCTCAAAAACATTTACCGTACTCATCCAATCTCCTCAAGTGCAAAATTGTTGCGTATCCATCGATAATAAAGAGCGCTCAACCCAAAAAAAGCTCCAAGGATCACAGTGATTAGACTCAACGACAACCCATACGCGACCAACCCTCCGATCAACAATGAGACAATTGCACCCACTGCCAAAAAAACCATATCGTTATAGGCAATCACCCGACCGTAATAATCGCTATGGGTGTGATGCTGCAACAGTGTGTAGGTATACGACCAGAGTGTCGTTGTCACAAACCCTACCATAACCGAAGCAGCAAGTGAGAGATAAAAACTCTCAATCACCATAGCCCAAAACGAAATCGCCAATCCTTCAGCTAAAAAAAGTATCCCCAATCGGTTATTGTTGATCCAACGCCCCAGCACCATAGGCCCTATCGCCAGTCCAACGGCACGTGCGGCATTAAGCAGCCCAATACCTAATGATACGGCGATGATTTGGGCATAAAAATGTTTTGCCGACAAAGCGACCAATGCATCAAATGCGGTAAAACCGATTATCGCGTGGAGAATCATAAGATGCAAAACAATTTTGCAAGAACGGATATAGATAAACGCTTCCCTCATCATCTCCATCAACTTTGAGCCGCTTCTGGTAAATTCAATCTCTACTTTTATCGTTGAAACCAACATTAAAACAACAAAGAACAAACCCGCATCAAGTAAAAAAGCAGTTGTCGTCCCCACCCAATAGACCACCAAACCGCTCAATGTCATCCCTAACGTGTACGATAACGACCAAATAATCGAATGAATCTCATTCGCGGCTTGAAGCGCTTTTCTTTCCAAAATTCGGGGTAAAAGCGACATCTCGACCGTAAAGTGAAAACTGGAAGCCCCCATTCGGATAAATACCAAAAAATACAAAAACCATAACATCTCCACATTATCTACACGGATCAATAAAAGAGTACACAATATTTCAATCGACGTTAAAATAATCATCAATTTTTTGGGGTGAATCCGATCGAGAATTACTCCGCTAAGTGGTGCCTGAAACACTCCGGGTAAAAAATGGAGCGCTGCCACAAGCGCAATCGTTGCAGCATCCGCACCCATTTGGATGAGCAGTGTATAAATAGCAACATTGCTAAACCATGCCCCAAAATAGGCCAATAACTGGATTAATGAGAGTCGTCGGAGCAAGGGCTCGTCGCGCAAAAGGGTCAAATAGCGTTTCATGAATGCAAGAGTATCACGTAAAGATTAAAGTTTTTGTTTTGATTGCCGATTTAGAGAGAGAATGACTCTGGATATCCCAAGGAGGCATACCATGGAAATATTACAAACAACTGCAAAAATGCACCAAAGTCAAACGGCAACACAAAAATCTGCATCTACTGAACTTCGAGAGACACAAAGTGTTCAGCAAATGCAAAAAGGACAAATCAATCAAGATAAAATTACCCAAAGTAACAACGAGGAGAAAGCATCTAAAATCGATTCGCAAGAACAAATAGACGAACTAATTGAACAGCTTAATCGCTATCTCGATCCATTCAACACCTCTTTACGTTTCGGTTTCGACAACTCTTCGGAAGATTTTTACGTCTCCGTGATTGACACTAAAAGCAATCGGATACTCCGACGTTTTCCAGTAGAGCAAGCTGAGCAATTGTTACCAAAAATACAAGAGATTAACGGATTGTTATTCGACCAAAAAGGGTAATTTTACCCGATTACATCAAAGGGGGCTTATATAATGTATACCAATTTGGCTTATAATGCTTATGCGCAAAACAACGTGGGTGTCGAATCACCGGAAAAACTTATTCAAATGATGTACGAAGGGGTACTGCGCTTTAACACTCAAGCAAAACGCTCTATTATCGAGGGAGACATTGAACGACGCACCTATTGGGTCAATCGATCAAATGCGGTCATTACTGAGCTTATCAATGTTCTAGACTACAGCCATGGTGATATTGCTTATTATTTGTCTGGTCTTTACACACATCAGTTACGACTTCTAGCAGAAGCAAACATCTATGGCGATTCTTCTAAACTCGATGAAGTAAATCAAGTTTTTAAAGGGCTACTCGAAGCGTGGAAAGAATCTACCGATGTGGCTAACCAAGCTTAAAACGGCATTAGTTCTCGAAGAGATCGAGACCATCTCCCTTCTGTTAGAAGAGATGCCTCGATTTGAAACGTTAGAACAGATGGAAGAGGCCGCCTTTCTTCTTCAACAGAGCAGAAAACTTTTAGAATCAGAAAAAGCCAAAACGGCGCTTACCCTTCAACAACTTAAAAACAGTATCGATTTTCTCAAATCTACCCAACAACAAACACCTCCCATACTAAACCTCAAACTTTAACCTACTTCTCACCCTTTTTTTGATAAAATCGCGGCACTGACTTTGTTATGCAAAGTATATTGGTATCAACGATAAGGATGCAGGTATGAAAAAAGAGGTAAAAAAAGTTGTTCTCGCTTATTCAGGGGGATTGGATACAAGTGTAATTTTAAAATGGCTTCAAGACGAATATAAATGCGAAGTCGTAACATTCACTGCCGATATTGGTCAAGGAGAAGAGGTGGAGCCGGCTCGGGCCAAAGCGCTTAGTCTTGGGATCAAACCTGAAAATATCTACATTGAAGATCTCCGCGAAGAGTTCGTACGCGATTATGTTTTCCCCATGTTTCGTGCAAACGCCATTTACGAGGGTGAATATCTTCTTGGAACGTCGATTGCCCGCCCATTGATTGCAAAACGTCAAGCCGAAATCGCCCGTATTACAGGAGCCGATGCCGTCAGTCACGGTGCAACCGGAAAGGGGAACGACCAAGTCCGCTTCGAAATGGGATATTTGGGTCAAAACAGTTCTCTAACCATAATCGCTCCATGGCGCGAATGGGATCTGAATTCGAGAGAAAAACTTCTCGCCTATGCCGCAGAACACGGGATCAAAATCGAAATGAGCGGAAAAAAATCTCCCTACTCAATGGATGCCAACCTTTTACATATCTCCTATGAGGGGGGGATTCTCGAAGATCCCGCTACTGAGCCGGAAGAGAGCATGTGGCGCTGGACAACCTCACCCAAAAACGCTCCCGACGAAGCTGAATATATCGAGATTGGCTACGAAAAAGGTGATCCGATCAGCCTGAACGGCAAAGCCCTTTCGCCTGCCGTGATGCTAGAACAGCTCAACATTATCGCCGGACGTCACGGCATCGGACGTGCCGATATCGTCGAAAACCGCTATGTCGGGATGAAAAGCCGCGGATGTTACGAGACTCCGGGCGGCACCATCATGCTCAAAGCACACCGCGCTATCGAATCGTTAACACTAGACCGTGAAGAAGCACACCTCAAAGATGAGCTTATGCCGCGTTATGCCAAACTTATTTATAATGGGTTTTGGTTTTCACCAGAACGCGAAATGCTCCAAGCGGCAATCGATAAAACGCAACAAAACGTTCGCGGAACAGTACGTTTGAAACTTTACAAAGGGAATGTAATCGTTGTCGGACGTAGCTCGGATGTTTCATTATTCAACGCCGACTACTGTACGTTTGAGGAAGATGCCGTATACGATCAAAAAGATGCAGGCGGATTTATCAAACTTAACGCTCTACGGTTCATTATTGCCGGTAAAGCGCGCAAAAACAAATAAGGAACAATTAATGAGCATTATCAAAATCGATATGAATTCGCCTGAATTTCAGGCGGAACTCGAAAAAACGATTAAATTTACCGACAAAGTCATCAATCAATTCAGATGGGTTTACAATCCGCAAGAAGAGATCAACGAGGGGGTGCAACTTGGACTCGCTCGGAACAAAATGATGTACGGAAAACGTTTTTGCCCTTGCTATATGGTCGAAGAGGTAGACGGTCAATACCAAAGCACCGACAACCGTTTATGCCCCTGTACCACTGCTATCGAAAAAGAGATTCCCGAAGAGGGAGTCTGTCACTGTCAAATCTTTTGCACCCCTGAGTATGCAGCAGCAATCCGTATGGAAATGGGAGTCGAAGAGGTTACCCATCAACACTCACGCGGCTTGACCAAAGAAGAGTGTGAAATGCTACTGCACAAAAGCGATCTTGACAGTGATGAGCTTACTGCTCTATTCGAAGCACGTGAACTTGGGATGGTTCAGTTCAAAGTCGTGGACGTTCGCGAATGGATGGAATGGAAAATGGGGCGTATTGAAGGGGTAGATATTTTAATCCCCACCAGTAGCTTCTTCCAGACATTGACAGAATCTAAATTAGAAAAAGATGAGCACATTATTGTTTATTGTCATGTCGGAAGTCGAAGCGCCCATTGTCAACGCATTTTAACCGACATGGGGTATACGAAAGTTTCGAATCTCGCACACGGCATTGTCTCGTATGGCGGAAAAATCGTTCGCGGATAATTTTTAAGGATTACAATGAAAGTATTATTGACCAAAGATGTCAAAGGTGTCGGTAAAGCCGGTGAGATTAAAGATGTCGCCGACGGATATGGTAAAAACTTTTTGATCGGAAAAGGGTTAGCACTTGCCGCAACCAATGAGGTTTTAAAAAAATACGAATCGGAACAAAAGAAAAAAGCTGCTTCCCAAGCGGCGGAGATCGAACGACTCAATGCGATCAAAGAACAGCTTGCCAATATCAAAGTGGTTATTAGCAAAAAACTTGGTAACACCGGTCATCTTTTCGGCGCCGTTACCAAAGACGAAATTGTCGATGCCCTCAAAGCACAATTCAATATCGAGATCGATAAAAAAGAGCTTGATGTAAAACACGGCATCAAAATAACGGGCTTGCATGATCTCGATCTAAAACTTGGACACGGCATCCATGCTACGCTCCATTTAGAGATCAAAGGTGAATAAGGCCGGCTTTGTTGCCCTCGTCGGGCGACCAAATGCAGGTAAAAGCACCTTGATGAATTGGATTTTGGGTGAAAAGATCGCCCTTGTCAGCCAAAAAGCCAATGCAACCCGCAAACGCTCCAACGCTATCGTTATGCACAACGATGACCAAATCATTTTTGTCGATACTCCAGGGCTACACCAAGCTGAAAAACTGCTCAATCAGTACATGCTCGAAGAGGCACTTAAAGCAATCGGAGACTGTGATTTGGTGGTTTATTTGGCACCTGCTTCGGATAAAACCATCCATTACGAAAAATTTCTCGAACTCAACGCGGACAAACGAAAACACATTATCGTTCTGAGTAAAATCGATCAGATATCTCAAGTGGAACTCCTCAAAAAAATCGGTGAGTACAACCGCTTTAGCGACCATTTCTTAGCCCTTATTCCGATGTCCGTGACAAAAAATGTGGGAAAAAACGATTTGCTCGATACCATTGTCAAACACCTTGACGAATCCCCTTATCTCTACGATCCGGATAACATCACCACCGAAATGATTCGTGATATCTACAAAGAGTTTATTCGTGAAGCAATTTTTGAAAATATTAGCGACGAAATACCCTACGAATCCGATGTTATTATCGATACAATCGATGAAAACGAACCTACAGAGCATATACGGGCAACTATCATCGTCGAAAAAGAGTCTCAAAAGGGGATCATTATCGGCAAAGGTGGATCCGCCATCAAACGGATTGGTAAAAGTGCCCGTGAAAAAATCGAGCACCTTGCTTCTAAACCGGTTTATCTGGAACTCTTTGTATCGGTTAAAAAAGGTTGGACAAGCGATAAACAATATTTGAGCGATCTAGGGTACGAATGGTAAAAAAACTCTTTTTTTGCTTCATATATGTTCCTCTCCTTTTCGGAAACGAAAATATTATTCTCTATAAAAGCGGAGGGAAAAAACTGATTGAAAAAGAGATGCTCTCCATCAACTATTGGAATAACTCCTTGCTCAATAAAGACCTTCGCTTCGGTTATTTTGAACGTGCTCTCTCTTTACTCACTGTCAATAAAGAAAAAGGTTCACTCGAACTCTACACACCCGATTCACAAAAACGGTTCAATATCCGCAAGCGTTACAATGCATTGACCGGTAAAAATGCCGGAGACAAATTTAAAAAAGGGGATCTCAAAACTCCGGTAGGAATTTATACACTTACCGAAAAGAGAGAAAAAGTTGACCCTTTCTATGGACCAATGGCATTTGTCACCTCCTATCCAAATCTTTATGATCGAATCCGTGGAAAAAGCGGAGACGGGATTTGGATTCACGGAGTCCCTTTTACCGGTTCAAGAGATCCTTTTACTCGCGGTTGTGTAGCAATCAATAATGATGACTTGCTCCAACTGGATAAAAGTATTAATCCTTCCAATACGCTACTAATTATCGATTCTTCATCCAAACAATGGGTTAAACCCAATGCCTACGCTAATATTTTAGCTGCTCTATACCAATGGAAAGCGGCATGGAGTGATAATGATTTGGAAACCTATCTCTCATTCTATGATTCCTCTTTCAAACGAGGCAATGGAATGAATTTCAATCGGTTCAAAAATTATAAAGAGCGTATCTTTTCAAAAGATGAAACCAAATCGATTACTTTTGATGAGATCAATATTATTCCCTACCCAGGGGAGATAAAAAACCTTTATTGGATTACCTTCGACCTACTCTATCAAAGTGATACTCACTATTATTCAGGTGATAAGGTGCTATTGGTACGATTAAATCAAGACAAATCGATCTCCATTTTAACTGAAGATTAATCTACAATGAGACCCTTATTGCTTGTTGCTCTGTACGTGAGCACTGCATTTGCCCTCCCCTTTCAATTGATCAAAAAAGAGACTTCTCCCTTCTCCTCGCCAACGTTACTGATTATTGCCGGAATTCACGGGAACGAGCCGGGAAGCTATTTTGCTGCCGCATTACTTTCACAATATTACACCATCCATAAAGGGAATATTTGGATCGTACCCGATCTCAATAGAGAGAGTATTCTCCAAAACAATCGAGGAATTTACGGAGATATGAACCGTAAATTTGCCGATCTTAATGACACGGATCCTGATTATCCTACCGTAACCGAAATCAAAAAGATCATCGAAGACCCACAAATCGATCTAATTCTAAACCTTCATGACGGTCATGGGTTTTATCGCAAAAAGTACCAAAACACCATTTTCAATCCAAACGCATGGGGACAAACGTGCGTTATTGATCAAGGAGAACTAAATGCATCTCACCCTTTTAGTAATTTGAGTCAAATTGCCACGCGCGTAAGCGAAAAAATCAACAAACATTTGATAAAAAAACACCATTTGTTTGATGTTCGCAATACCAATACCCGATTCGATGATGAAGCGATGCGCCATTCTCTAACCTACTATTCGGTCACCCATCACAAACCTGCATTCGCCATAGAAACAAGCAAAAATCTTCCAACACTCCATGAAAAGGTCTTTTATCACCTAAAAGCCATTGAAAGCTATATGGACATTATGGGGATAGCATATGAATCAACGTTTGATTTAACCCCGAAAAACGTGGAAAATACACTTAGAAACCACGGAAACTTAATAATTAATAATAAATTTTATTTAAATTTGAATAATTTAAAAAACTCTTTAAGTTACATTCCGATACAATCAGAACATAACGAGTTCATCTTTTCTCATCCATTGGGAAATGTCCGTCCCAATGGAAACGTAATAGATATTTTTATTGGCAATCAGAAAATAACGTCATTACACCCAAGTTATCACGCAAAAGATTCGTTATCTCAACCGATCGTTATCGAAATAGACGGTAAACCCAAAAAATTGGACTTTGCTACAGTTTTTTCTGTAACTGCCGATTTTAAAGTTATAAACAATGACCCTGAAATAAGGGTAAATATTATCGGTCTCAGTAAAAAAGAGAGTAAAGATGAAAGTAATATACTTGTCTCTCGGAAAGATCTGGATCCTAAATTTGCCGTTGATAAATCATTAAAGAGCTATCGGATTGAGTTTTATCGCCAAAACCGCTTTTGCGGGATGGTTCTTGTACATTTTAAATAGGAAAGAGGATGAATAAAAGCCAACAGTCCACTTATTCAACCGTAGTTTCGGTCAACCCATACAAATGTGATTATTATACCGGAACACTTAATGCCATTTCCCGTATTTCTTCCCCTTCCTTTTCAAAGGAACAATACACCGTATCCTTTTTGAATACGAAAAGTTTTATTTCTACGATCATTGGGATTAGCAAAAACATCCCAGAAGATAATGTCTTTGATGCTCTCGAAAACAAAGTCTATGAAGAACTTGCCCTCGATATGGCGGTCGAATACCACATCCGATACGTTGAAGCCATTCATCGCGGAACAGAAAACGACCGATATTTTCATGTTTTTGTCGTCGATCCTTTAACCTTGGAACAAGAGTATGCTACAGTCATCGACACCATAAAATACCTTGATCAAATCATACCTCTTCCCCTCCTATTAAAATCACTCTACGTTAAAGAAGTGATCGACTCGTCTGATGTTCATACGTTCATCTATTTCCAAGACAATGACGCATTCTTTTGTGTATACGATGAACAAGAATTTATCTATGCCAAATCGCTTAAATTTTCTCTTAAACGGATGCATGAGCGTTTTTGTGAACTCTTAGGTGAACAAATGGAATACACCAATTTTGAGTCCATAATCGCCAATGAAGGGCTCAACTGCTCAAACGGAGATTATCAAAGGAATCTGATCAAACTTTTCGGTGAAATTTTTCTTCATGTAAGCGATGTCATGGCATATGCGAAAAGGGCATACGATATCAAACGCTTTGATGAAATTTTTATCGGATCAAGCATAGGAAACATCATCGGGCTTGATGAATATACCCAAGCCTACCTAGGATTAAAAACGGCTCCATTTGATTTTAATTACGGCTTCAATACGAACGGTGAAAATATTGATCAAATTCATCAACTGATGCATCTCTATGGACGTCTACAAGCCAAAGAGCGTTATGAATGCAACTTTACCATTTTTCATCGTCCTCCCCCTTTTGCCAAGCGTGAGAGTGGAAAACTTATCCTTGTAGCTGCAGCTTCATTAGCCGGAGCCCTCCTCTATCCGGGAGTTTACTGGGGATTGTCATATGTTGAAGAATTTCATCATGCAGTATTAACCAAAGAGTATGAGACGGTTCATATTGAAAAAATGACCCGTGAAGCAACCGTCAATCTAAAACTTGCCAACAAAAATGCTGTCCAAACTTTACTTGATGAACAAAAAACTGCCTACAAACAGAAACAAGACACCCTTATCCAAGTACATGAGAAAAAAGTGGATTATCCGATGAAAGCTAAAATTATGGCTGATTTTACTCGGAGTTTCAACCAATATAGTATCCAACTCAAGAGCATTGATTACAAAGAGGACAATCTCAGTAAAACCTTCAGTTTTGGCTTGATCTCAGCTAAAACGCAAAACATTACTGCACTATTGAAGCATCTAACCGAAAGCAAGCGCAATATCTACGATTTCAAATTGGAACTTATATCGTATAATGAAGAAGAGAAGTCATATCTTAGCGAATTAAAGGCGGTACTCAAATGAAACTCCATCTCGAAGACTACCTTTACAGCTTAGATCAATCGCTATCCCAAAAGAGCGATAAAGATAAAATGATGCTTTACATCATGATCTTTGCCTCTTTATTCGCTATCTCTTATCTCTTTTTTTGGGAGAGTTCGGAAGCAAGATTCAAAGTTTCACATGAAAAAGCGCTAAAAGCAGAAGAAGCACTGAATTTTGATAAAAATTATTTAGCCGCCAATCCGCCTGAGCGAATCATCCAAATAGAAAAAGAGACGGCGGAAATCGATCGCCAGCATGCCCTATACGTACAATACAACACCTACATCAAAGAGCAGTTGGAACAAATTTCATCGCTCTATTATGATGAAAAAGCGTGGGGAGCTTATTTGGATTCGATTTCACGCTATGCGCGTGCGTACAATGTCAAACTTGCCAAATTCGGAAATACGCTCCAAACGGACAACAGTTCATTCGGGCATGTCTTGGACATATCCATTGCTTCGGAAGGACCGTATAAAAATACCCTTAAATTCATCAATGCATTGGAACAAAGCCAGTTAGTTGTCGATCTTCATGACTTCAACATTAGTGCAGATGAAAAACTTCGAGGCGATCTCAATATCTCAGTATGGGGGATTGTACGACAATGAAACGATCTGTATACGTTTTACTGACCGGAATTATTTCGCTTCAAGCCGCTTTAGCTCCATTAAGCGCAACAAACAATATTACTATCAATCAACAACCACAATCCGATAAAGAACTTGCATGGGTCGATGAGCAGATCCAAGCTATTTTACCTTCTCGGATCGGTGTGCCGGATGGGTCTATCAATGCGTTGCATGATCCGATAAAGTTAAAAAAAGTAGCTCCCGTCACAACCAAAAGCGATCACCTTCTTGCACCACCCAAATTAACATCAAGTTTGCTTCCATCACCCCCCAAAGTGGTCGAAGAGCCCTTACGTCTTTTGGCCATTATGAATAAATCGGTTCTTATTAATGGAAAATGGTATAAAGCAGGAGAATCCGTACGCAATTTTACGCTGAGTCAAATTCGGAACAATTCAGTTCTTTTAAGCGGTCCTAAAAACCAGCAGTTGATTTTGTTTTTAACCAAGCAAAACAACAACATTAAAATCATCACAAAGTAGGAAAGTATCATGACATTTGTAATTAAAAACCATGTGCAAGCGTTAATACTATCGGTCGTAACGGCTGCCATTCTCTCCCCTGCTTTACAAGCGGACTGTACCTATGAGCTTTTTAATATTTCTTCGGTTAAGGGAACCAGTGTTGGTGAGTTTGTTGATCAGCTTAGCGATGAATGTGGGATAAGCGTCATTGTGATGGATGCTGAGGCAGAAAACACCTTAAAAAAGCCAATGAATAAGACTTTTTTAAAGAACCTCACCATTAATGAAGTCCTTGATCTCATCATAAAAGAGAATAATCTTCAGTACTCGCTAGAAAATAACATATTGAAAATCTCTTATCTCGATGCATAATATTTTCATCAATAAAAATGCAGGACTACTCACAGTCACCGGAACAGGAAAACAAATCAAACGACTTGATAGTTATATCGAAAACTTGCAGAAAAAGATGCAAACACAAGTTCTTATCGACGTCAAAATGTACAGTGTCGTTTTCAGCGACGCAAGTTCTACAGGAATCGATTGGTCACAACTTTATGCCCTTCAAAATATTGATTTAGGACTAAACTATTACAATACACGTAATGTTGATTCTTTTACTGGCAATTCCGAAGGTAACAGCAATATAATGTTTCCCGTTACAGAACTCACTCCCAGTGCAACAGGAAAACTTAATGCCGGATTATTTCAAGTTGGTGCTAAGGGGAGTTTAAATGAAATAATCAAATTTCTAAAGACGCAAGGAGATGTCTATTCCATCTCTAACCCGAAAGTATTGACTCTCAACAATCAACCCGCACTTATTACAGCCGGCACAGAACTATTTTACAAAACAAGAAATACGTCTACTCTTGCGGGAGGAACGACCGGAGAACAAGCTACCACAGAAGTGGTCAGTTCTGTTTTTTCGGGGGTATTGCTCGATATTACCCCTGAAATTGCCGAAGACGGAACCATTACACTACGAATCAATCCTTCTATTTCCGAAACTGCCAGTGTTGTTTCAACCGACAATACAACCCGCTCCATGCCACCCGATTTGAGCCGCCGTCAACTCTCTTCAGTCGTATCGGTCAAAGATGGTAATCGAGTCATTATGGGAGGGCTTATCAACACTAAAACTGTAACCGATGAAAACAAAATTCCCATTCTTGGAGACATTCCCGTTCTAGGATATCTTTTCAAACGGGAGGGAATTGTTAAGAAAACTGAAGAGATTGTGATCATTATTGAACCACATATCGTTAAAAAAGAGAAAGATACTCTTAGCCTAGGAGATTTGGGATATACCCGTCTTGGTAAACAAATAGACGAAAAAGCCAAATAAGAAAGCAAATAACAGATGGAGAATTCCCTCTTCTCAAAACCTCGAGACCTTTTTTTAGATATTGTCAATCCCAAGGATTATGTCCAGATTGACAGCGTATCACACATGTATCAGTCTCTCAAAAACTCTGTTCAAAAGCCGCTTAAAATGATTCTCCTCTACGGAAGACCGGGGACAGGAAAAAGTATGCTGTTGCACAAGCTTCATCACGATCTATCAAAATATCAAAAAGTTTTCATGGTTTCTACGCCGATTGTTGATGAGGATGATTTTTTACGTGTTTTAGCCCACAATATTTTTGATCATACCCCTAGAGAAGCAATGACGCTAAACCGCTTTTTGGAAATTGCATCAGCACTTAGCCTAAACCCTATCCCAATTGTACTTTTGGATGAAGCACAGCTTTACAGTGCCGCATTGATGGAAAAAATACGTCTTATTTCCGATGCAAGAGTGATCAAGTTTGTTATCACCCTTCACAAAACCGACCAAGAAGACGTGATTGCCAAAGAGCATTTTCAAACCCGTATTTGGGAGAGCATTGAACTCCAAAATGCCACTTCAGAGGAGCTCAAAATTTATGTTCAAAAAAAGCTTCTCAAAGCCAACTGTTTTGATGTTGCCAATATGTTTAACGATAAAAATATGAAATTGATTACATCGCTCACAAACGGCAATTACCGCGATACAAACAAACTACTTTTTACCTTGTTTTCGCTCTATTGCTGGTATGAAGAGAATAATCCCGCGCTCATTCAATACAATGCAATCAAGCCCAAATGGATTGAAATGGCTGCAATACACTCAGGATTAATCGATGCTTGATGTCCAAAAATTAGAACGACGTTGGCTCAAATATAAAATAAAAAAAATAGCCCCCTATTTTCTCTCATTCTTCGGTGTGGCGCTCCTCAGCACCGTTATTTTTACGTGGTTCGATCATCAATCACAAAACAACCAGATGACCATTGTTAACAAAGACGATAATAGTTCTCCAAAGCAACCCCAAGCAAAATCTCTATCGAGCGTCAAAGAGCATGCAACCGTCGTCTTGGAGCCATCTATGGACTTTGTACAAAATTTCAAGTCATCTCCATCGCCTGATGAATCACCGAATCAAATACCTACAAATGCACCAAAACACCCAATGACAACCCCTCTGCCTCCATCCAAACCTTTAGAGATGCCAAAATATCCACAATCAGTAAAATCGCCATCCGCAGTAACAAACAAAAATCCCACCAATTTGGGATCACTCTTCATCAATCGTCACGAATCAAAAATCAACATTGAA
>JACXUE010000014.1 GCA_014764075.1 Sulfuricurvum sp. | reverse complement strand
TATTCTAAAGTATCCTATCAAAAACTCTAAATATTCAACTCTATAATGAGATAAAATATCTTTGAGTCTGTTTTCTAAGGTGTTATTTCCTTGATTTGTAAAAAATTTTGAACTCACTAAACTGCCCTTTACACAATAATTGTTTACTCCCCTCAACTTGAGCTGTGGATTTTCTTTAAAAAGTTCAGGGTTTGAATCAAACTATTCAAAATAACATTCTATAATAAGTTTTGTTTATCAAATTATGAGCTTAAAAATTGTTTTAAATCTGAGCCACTTGCAAATCTTTCCCTCAAATCATCCAGAAACTAGCATAGATTTCAGAATGTGAGTTAAACGATTGCATCTTAGGCATCTGTTTTGATTATTTTAACCAACAATACTCTAAAAACCTCTTTATGAAATGGGCATCTATCCCCTTGCGAAATATTTTGTTGGCAGTAAATTTCCCCATTTCACCAAAGAACCTTTCAACTGGATTGAGCTGTGACGAACAGGATGGGAGATACACAATAGGATGGTATAAATTATTCTACTCAATCAAGACAAAAAGAGTCGCCTTTTCAGTTCCGCTTCAAATATCTCACCCGGAAATCGTTTGAGCGCCTCATCATAGATCGGTTGTGTTCGACAATAGGCAATAAAGGGTGAATCATTCAGTGTATTCCGCGCTTTTTGACTAATCAACGCAACAAATAGATCGATATCATCGATCGCCGTCGCTTTACCTTCTCGAACGAGTTGACGTGTTGCCGCACTCTCTCGGAGACGGTGAGGGAGAACATAGATCGGTTTACCCATCGCTAACGCAAACTCTACACTGTGCATCGTTCCGCTGCCGATATCCGCCTCACCGACAACAAGCACCTCTCCCAATGCTACTACCGTCTCATTTCGGGAAATAAAACTCCACTCACGCGTTGTAAAGTCAGGTTCAAATTGGCTCAAGATCAATCCCCTCTTCTCAATCGCTTCGATCAATCCGCTATTCGATGATGGGTAGCGAATATCAATACCGCTAGGCAGAACCGCTATCGTATTATGTGCCCCTGCCCCCTCATGCGCTATCGCATCAACTCCGATGGCGGCACCGCTCACGATACACATCCCCGAAAGGGAGAGTTTTTTGGAGAGTTCATAAATCATAGCACGAGTATAGGGGTTAGGACGGCGACTGCCGACGATCGAGATTTTAGGGCGAAAGAGAAGCTCTGGATTGCCACGATAGTAAAGCAATTCCGGATACTTTTTCATAGACTCCAATTCAGGAATCAAAAAATCGATCATAGTGTGCATGTTATCACTTCATAGAGATATTTACTATGATGGTAACGAAAAATGGTAAAAATTCAACACATTATGACAAATTGTCAGATTTGCTCAATCCCCACCAACTGCACTTCGCCTAATAAAGCTTTAGACTCACGCAGTGCTTTGATCGTATCGGGGCGAGGATGCCCGATGGCAATAGCGCTTCCGTGACGTTTGGCAACCGCTACCGCCTCTTGGATCTGTTTTTTAATATTACTCACCCCATCTTTATGATCCAAAAAGACATCTCTACCGATATAACGGACACCCAATTTACGGCTAACGTCAGGAACTTTTGTCTTGCCTGTTGTACGACTATCGACAAATATCAACCCCTCTTTATTCATCACCTTGATCAATCTCTCCATCGCATCGGCATCGGCGGTAAATTTCGATCCTGTGTGATTGTTCATGTAGCGAACATTTGGATAGAGTTGTTTAAGCGCCGCGATCCGTTTAGCGATAGTCTCTTCGCTATCATTAACGCGCAATGTCACCGCCTCTTCATCGCTGAAATCGAGCGCTTCAAGCGGCAAGTGAACCATACTGTGTTTATATCCCTGTGCCAGTTTCGCCGATTCCGGATGTCTGGAACTCGGCGGTAAAAATGACATTACGAGTGGTATACCGATCGATTGAAGAGATTTAACATCGTGGGCATAGGAGACGTCATCAATGATAATCACCAGTTTAGCCCCTTTTGCATCGGAGACAATCGCCCTTTTCGGTGGTGGCGGAGGGAGAGCTTTCTCATTTTTAGGAGCGTATTCATGATGCGGATTTACCGGCTCTCGCTCCATCTTTTTCTCCGCACGCTCTTTTTGAAGCATCTCTTCGAGCTCTTGTTTCAACCGTTTAATTTCACGCTCTTGTGTTGCATCTTTGGATTCAGCCGTAGGGATATGGCTCTCATCAATAGCCGCGATCTGTTTGATCTGCTCAGCCAACTGCTCCGTTTGCGCCTTCTCTTTAGCCAACTCCCCTTCCGCATGCGTGTAACCGAGTACATAACCGATCAAAAGGGCGATACAAAAAAGAAGGAGCGCAACAATGACCCAGCCTATTTTTTGGATAGAAAAAATATGATTAGATCGAGGTCGTTTGTTCATCAATGAAATATAAACCTCTTGTGATGAAGTATTCAGAGCGGAACACTCTGAAAAGGAGAATTAGTTTTTGCTTTGGTCGACGATTTTATTCGCTTTGATCCATGGCATCATGGCACGCAAACGCTCACCGGTTACTTCAACAGGATGCGCAGCAAGGTTTTTACGCTCTGCATTCATACGCGGATAGCCCGCTTGCCCTTCAAGGATGAAATCTTTCGCAAATTGACCATTTTGAATCTCTTTGAGTACCTGCCGCATCGCTTTTTTAGACTCTTCGTTAATAACACGTGGACCAGAAACCATATCGCCATACTCAGCCGTATTAGAGATCGAATAGCGCATATCTTTGATACCACCCTCAAAGATCAAATCAACGATCAGTTTCATCTCATGCAAGCATTCGAAATACGCCATCTCTTCTGGATATCCCGCTTCAACCAAGGTTTCGAAACCAGCTTGAATCAATGCAGATACACCACCGCAAAGAACCGCTTGTTCTCCAAAAAGGTCAGTTTCGGTTTCATCTTTGAACGTTGTTTCAATAATACCGGTACGTCCACCGCCGATTGCTGAAGCATAAGAGAGGGCAACCTCTTTTGTATTGCCGCTTGGATCAGCATAAATGGCGATCAAATCGGGGATCCCTCCCCCTTTTACGAATTCTGAACGAACGGTATGCCCTGGAGCTTTCGGAGCAACCATCATAACATTGATATCTTTAGCTGGGATAATACGCCCATAGTGGATGCTGAAACCGTGACCGAATCCAATCGTAGCACCTGATTTAAGATTTGGAGCAATCTCGTTTTTGTAGATCTCCGCTTGATTTTCATCTGGGAGGAGGATCATAACGATGTCCGCGTATGCAGACGCTTCGGCTACGGTCATTACTTTGAACCCTTTTGCTTCCGCTTTGCCCCATGAGCTCCCCTCTTTGCGAAGACCGACAACAACTTCAACACCGCTATCACGGAGGTTTTCCGCATGTGCGTGACCTTGTGATCCAAAGCCAATCATTGCCACTTTTTTGCTTTTGATAATTTCGATATTACAATCTCTGTCGTAGTAAACGTTCAATGCCATAAAGGTATCCTTAGCGTAAGCTCATAGGCTTAAAATTTAGCGAATTATACTCCACTTTTGCATAAAAATAGTTTAGCACACCCTTACGTATGGTTGCTAAATCGTTGCCTAAGGATGCACCAACGATCCCATGCTACAATTCACCCCAAAAAGTGGAGATATTTATGAAAAAATTCAATCTTTTTAAAGAGATTATTGTCGTACAACGCGTTGAATTTATGAATGCCATCAACTCCCATAAAAAATTTGCTATTACCCATGATGGGAAAATCGAATTCGAACCTTTTAGCGCGACAACCATAACGATATTCGAAGGAACTATTCCTCCTCCATCACCGCTCTCTCCCAATTTGCATCGCCCCCTTGCCGATATGCTGGGCAAAGATTATCGAATCGTCGAAGATGATGATCGGATTTTAATCAAAGCTTCTCCGGCATGGCAAAGTATCATCGGTTATAACCGACTACGTGCCCTCTACGACGATACTACCGCCGATGGGATTGACCGATTCGCGGATAAAGAGTTAGAACAGATAGGTTGGCACGCGACTGAGTTCAACATCACCTACCGCCAAATCGTCGAGCAATTTGAAAACCAGTGTGAGGGGACGGTTATTTGTATCGAACAAGAAGAGCCATATCAGTTTAGCGGATTGGGGTTTGTATCTGACATTGAACAAGCACGTAAAGTAGCCTATGATTTTTGTGTTTCTGCCATCAAAGACAAGTTAGCCAATGATCCTGATTATGCAACACTTTCGGATGATGAAGAGGAAGCTAAAAATTACTTTTTAAGCTGATGTAAAAAGCGCTCTAAAATAATCTTCGCCGAGAGGGAGTCGATCCGACCGTCACGTTTGTAGCGAATATCCCCTTTCATCAAATCTTCGGCCTCTTGAGAGCTGAGAGATTCGTCTTGGTAGGCTATTTCTCCGGTAAATTCGACGAGACTCATAAAGTGTGCAACGCGACGGCGCATCTCATCCTCTGTCGTGCTTCCCATCGGGATACCGACCACGACTGTTGTTGCCTCGTATTCGTCCAGTACTTTTTTGACATCATTGGCGGCTTGGTTTCGGTTTTTGCGCTCTACTGCGCTCAGCGGTATCACGATACCGGATCCCACACTTAGTGCTAGTCCTATCCGTTTTAACCCTAAATCGATTGCAATAATGGCTCCCATCATTTCCCCAGACAAAACTGACCGAACATCTTGTCAAACATTTCATCGAGTTCATACGGACGGCTGATGGAAGCGACGGCGCGGATTGCGGCATTAATATGAAACGAGAAAAATTCTAACTCACCGTCATGCAACGGTTCATACGCTTCATCAATGGAACGGACAGCATTCTCGGTGGCACTAATCTGTCGCTGCGAGATGAGCATCATCTCCTCACCGTCGTTTTCATGATCCATCAAGCTGCTCAATGAGTCGACCAAAGCCTGTGTGTCTTGTTTACAGCTTAGGCGGATCGGGCTATAACGCTCTATCGTAGTCGCATCAAAAAACTGCGGTAAGTCTGATTTGTTCAAAAGGCAAATAAACGGTTTTTCGTCACGATAACGCTCGATCAAATCGATAATGGCACGGTCTTCTTCATCGATTGGACGTGAAGCGTCAAACAAAGCGATCACGACATCGGCATTTTCGATCGCGGCGATGGAGCGTTCGATCCCAATCCGCTCGATCTCATCGCTAGCGTTGCGTATCCCCGCCGTATCGACAAGGCGGATAAGATGGGTACCGATGCGCACCTGCTCTTCGATCGTATCACGGGTCGTCCCCGCAATGTCGCTGACAATGGCACGCTCGTAATCAAGGAGTGCGTTGAGGAGTGAGCTTTTGCCCACGTTCGGTTTTCCGATGATGGCAACCCGAAACCCCTGCATCAGACCTGAACGTCTTCGGCTTGATTCGAGTGTTTTCGAGAGGGTATGTTTGATACGTTCCAGCTTTACTTCGATCTGATCGACCACATCCTGAGGCAAATCCTCTTCGGCGTAATCGATCACCACTTCAGAGTAGGCGAGAATTTCGAGCAACGCATCCCGTATCCCTTCGATGTATCCGCGCAATTCCCCTTTCATCTGTCGCGCGAGTATCCTTGCAGCATCGTCGCTTTTGGCTTCGATCAGAGCGGCGGTCGCTTCGGCTTGGGTAAGATCGAGCCGTCCATTTAAAAAAGCTCGTTTGCTAAACTCTCCCGGTTCTGCCAAACGTGCTCCCTCAGACAATACCGCACGAAGCACCGACTCGGCAACGACATAGCCGCCGTGACATTGAAATTCTACGACCTCTTCCCCAGTGAAACTGCGCGGTGCTTGAAAATAGATGACGATCGCCTCATCGATCAATGTTCCATCCTGATGATACAATGAGGTTAGCGTTGCATAACGGGGCTGAAGCTGAGATTTTTGGGTTAGCTTAAGGGCTATTGCGTACGAGCGCTCTCCGCTTAGGCGGAGAATGGAGATGGAACCGACACCGTTTGCGGTGGCGATCGCTACGATGGTATCGTTCATGATTGGTAATGCATTAAAACGAATTCATCCGTTTTAATGGCAGGGACATCTATCCCTGCACCCTGTAAGGCTACCCACATCTGTCGGATGTGGGAGAAAAGTAGATCTCTAGACATCAATACTCGTGGTAACTGTTTATGATGATAAATTTGCCGCCGTCGCGGGTGGAGCGGATAGCGACATAGCGATCTGGATAACGATCGCGAAGCTGTTTGAGAGCGATTTGAACCAATACCCCATCGAGTACTTTGGTTTGAGCACGCCCCTCATGATCAATAATATCGCAGATGTTGATCAAATAGCGAGAGATCGATTCCTCTTGGTTTTTCAAAAATTCGGCGATCTCTAGCCGTAACTGCATACCATACACTGCATTGATCCAGTTGAACAGCATATACGAAAGGGCTTTGTAACGGTATCCCTCTTTACCGATCATTAATGCCGCATCAGGGCCAGTGAACTCGACCAAAAGAGTATTCTCATCGTAAACACTTACACCGATTTCATTGATATCGAAACAAATATCTTTAAAAAGAATATTGATCTGTTCTTTTACTTCGTCCGCGCACTCTTGGGCTGAGAGTTGATAGTAATCCCCATCTTGTTCATCAGGATACTCTTCAAAATCATCGTCTTGTTCGTAAAACTTATCTCCCAATACCAGTTCGTCATCCTCATAGACAACGGGTGTTTCAGTCCGTTCAACAACCGGTTCTGCTTCCGGCTCAGGAGAAAGGGGTGATGGAGATGTCTGAGGGAGATTTGCCACAATAATGGCCGATTTTTTAAAAAGTCCCAAAACCCCCTTAGAGGGGAACTGAATGATTTCAACTTGAAGTGCGGTTACCGAACATCCAAAGTGACGTGCCGCTTCCGCATACGCCAATTCCAGTGTGGGAGCTTCAATCTTTTTCATGATGTTTTCTCGCAAGATGGGCTTCGTGACGGGCTGCACGCGCCGATTCGAATTGCTTGTTCACTAAATACTGTTGAGCGATCGAGAACAAGTTGTTGACAAACCAATACAACACCAATCCCGCAGGGAATGTAAAGAAAAAGAAGGTAAAGATCACCGGAAGAAATTTAAAAATTTTCTCCTGTAATGGATCGGTAAAGTTGCTCGGTGTAATCTTCTGCTGATAATACATCGTTGCACCCATCAAAATCGGCAAAATAAAATAAGGATCCATGCGAGAAAGGTCACCGATCCAACCCATCCACGGTGCGCCTTGCAACTCGACGGCATTCAAAAGAACGCGATAGATAGCGAAAAATACTGGGATTTGCAGCAACAAAGGCAAACATCCGCCCAGTGGATTCGCGCCGTGTTTTTTGTACATCTCCATCACTGCGGCGTTCATTCGGGCAGGATCCCCTTTGTACTTCTCTTGAACCTCTTTGATTTTCGGAGCGATGTCTTTGATTTTTTGCATCGACACCATCCCTTTATGAGTCAAAGGATAGAGGAAAACACGGATGATGATTGTAAGAGCGATAATTGCCCATCCCCAGTTACCGAAAATCCCGTGCAACCACATCAAAATTTTGAATATCGGAGTCGCAACAAACGTAAACCATCCAAACTCGATCGCGTTGACCAAAATCGGATCGATAGCTTGAAGGGTTTTATATTCTTTTGGACCGATATAGCCCTTAAATACAAAATTCGGCGTCCCCTCCAAATAGATTACAGGATTAGAGCTCATATCTCTCTCAACGCTCACTTGTGTATTTTTATCAAATCCGTAAAAAATCGTCGCATAGTATTGATCGAATGCCGAAACCAAATGGACATCACTGAAAATTGAACGCCCCTCGACATCGCCGTCTTCGAAGATTGTCGTAAGGTTCTCACCCGAATAGACCATTCCACCAACGACCGTCATCATCTGCTCGATAATTTCAGGATGTTGCCCGAGATAAAGAGAGTAGCGTTTTTCATTGGAAAGGGCGATACTTGCATCGTAATGCCCATCCGCATAGAACGTCAATGTTTTAGTAACGGTAAGTTCCGGTAGATTTTGGGTCAGTGTCACGGAAGCTTTACCGTTCTCGCCTAAAGCAATGTTATTGATGCTCGTGGTATACGGTGTTGTAGCCGCCGCATCATTCAATGCTTCATTGGCGAAACGGATTTGGAGCGGTTTAGGACCTGACGCAGCGATAAGCTCTGAGAGCTTTCCGTCTTTGCCGTTATGCTTTTCGTTGCTCAAAACAACCGATGAAACTCGTCCTAGAGTATCGATTTTGAGGGTAAACTCTTTTGCGGTAATCGTGGTGAGCGTATCGGTACTCACCGTCTTGATGTTCGAAATTTCACTACCGTTTGTTTCTAGACTAGTTTGGACAGTGGGTTCAAGAGCAACTTGGGAAGTTTTTTCAACTTGTGTCGAATTGCTTTCACTGTTAGGAGTTTGTGGAGGAAATATCGTCGTATAACCTATAAAAAAGACAAAAGATAATACAACGGCAACGAGTAGCCGCTGATTAGGAGTAAACTTTTCTAGCACTGTGACCCTTTAAACTTAAAATTTTTAATCAGAAAATAATTCTGTTTGTATGGAACAAACCAGTATTTTATCGTATCTATGGAGAGTTCGGAGGGATTTAATTCCGGTTTTTTGACTATCGGGTAATCAATCCCGCCGTTAAAAAGCTGATTACAACGCAAAATTCGCAAAAAAGTGGAGCCGAAAGCGCGTGGGAGGGTGTTGCATTCAAACTGCCATAAAGCATATTCGGAACATGAGGGGTAGTGACGGCACGCACCGCGAGTCACCAAAGAGAAAGAGTGCCGATAGAGCCAAAGGAGTTTAAGAAAGAAGCTTCTTATCATTGCCTGTCCCACCTATGGCACCCGTCCGTTTCAAAACATATCTGCAGTCGCGTCGCACAATCTCAAAAGACTCATCAAAAAGTCCTTTCTTGGCGACAAAAACGTACCATCCGTCGTTTGCTTCCGATCCGAATTCTTGAAAAAGAGCCCTTAAGCGTCTTTTGCACCGATTTCGTACCACGGCATTTCCAACTTTTTTACTGGCCGTATATCCAACTTTTTTTTCTCCCGGTAACGGGAGATAGAACAACGCGATCGAAGTGCTGTGTGCATTTATCCCACGTTGATAAACACGTTGAAACTCACTGTGAAGCTTCAACATCGAAAAGCTATTTAAACAGCCAATCGTTTTCTACCCTTAGCACGGCGTGCATTCAAAACACGGCGTCCGTTTTTAGTCGCCATACGTGCACGGAAACCGTGTGTACGTTTACGTGGCGTATTATGCGGTTGGTATGTTCTTTTCATAGCCATTTCCTTTAGAAATTTTTAGCACGCAATAATAGACAAATCTTACTTAAAGAACGGTTAAGCTTTACGCAAGCTTGTTAAAGTTCTTTGGTTATTGTACGATATTGCCACTACGATTCAACCTTATTGCAAAGGGTTTACCATGACAACCACCTCATCACTCGATGTCTACCGTTCACACGAACTCAGCATCCAAATGAAAACCAGTAGCGGAGACACTCTCTTACTCACTTTTCAAAACGAGCAATCTCTCTCTATGAACCAAAAAACTGCACTCAATTCAAAAGAGGAGGCATTTTCATTCTCTTCGATGCAGGCGTTTTCATTTAACCTCGATAGTAACGGCATCAGTGAGCAAGATCAAAAAGAGATCGATCGATTTATGAAAGAGACACAACCTTATATCGATAAGTTTATGAAAGAACTCGAAGAACAAAACCAAACCTCACCGATCAATAAAGTGGCATACGATGTAACCAAACTGATCGGAAATCTCAAAAACAGTGATGAAAATGTCAAAAATCATGCAAAAAAAGGGGTGGTCGATCTTTTCGACAATGCTGTCCAAAATGTCAAAATCCATGAAAAAATGATTGAAGAGGCTCAAAAATTGATGCAAAAAATCATCTACGGGTTTGATAAAATGTTTGATCCTTTATATGCTTAAGGCTTCAAAAAATCTCGCAATGCAGGCATCACCGACTGCCCTTTCGGCGTAACGTCCAATTCTACTTTTGTCTTCAGCTTCATATGACAGTCACGACACTCGCGGATTACCGCGTGTTCCGCCACCCGTGTCCCCTCGATTTTAGCTATCGGATGACAAGCGAAACAATCACTTCCGCAATCGGCCATTTTGGCAGGATCGGCACTGTGGCATTTAATGCACGTTTGCATCGGCTTATGACGCATATCCGTATCGATCGTTTTAAGCAATGCGGGATGACAGGTCATACAATCCCCCGTACATCCCCATAATGGTAATAAAAAAACAACTAAGAGGCTAAATAGTTTCATGGTGCTAATTATGCCACGGAAACGGTAATCTCATCTCCTGCGGCATCAAATGTCACTTTCGATCCTTCATCGACCTCTCCGCCGAGTATCAAATCAGCAAGGCGGTCTTCAACGATCTCATAGAGTGCGCGTTTCAATGGACGCGCGCCATAGACTGGATCGAATCCCGCACTCGCGATGTACCGTTTTGCCGCATCGGTAAGAGTGAGCGTAATGTCTCTCTCTTCCACTTTTGCCGCAATATCTCTAAAGAAAAGATCGACGATACTGAGAATTTGCGCTTCACCCAATGGATTAAAGACTACCACATCGTCCAAACGGTTCAAGAATTCGGGCTTGAAATGTTGCTTCAACTCACCAAGTACCATCTCCTCAAGCTGAGGTTCTCCGTGATGCGCCATGATCTTATCGCTCGCGATATTAGAGGTCAAGATGATAATAGTATTGGTAAAATCAACCACCACCCCTTTGTTATCGGTCAAACGCCCATCATCAAGTACCTGAAGGAGGACATTGAACACATCGGGATGAGCCTTTTCGACCTCATCGAACAAAATAACGCTGTAAGGCTTTCGGCGTACCGCTTCGGTGAGCTGTCCCCCTTCATCGAACCCTACATACCCCGGAGGTGCTCCCACAAGGCGTGACACCGCGTGTTTCTCCATGTACTCGGACATATCGATACGGATCATCGATTCAGAGCTGTCAAAGAGGAACTTCGCAAGGGTTTTTGCCGTCTGGGTTTTCCCGACCCCTGTAGGTCCAAGGAACAAAAACGAACCGATCGGACGGCTCTTATCGGAGAGTCCCGCTTTGTTTCGCTTGATCGCTCGGGCTACGGCGTGAGTCGCTTTATTTTGACCAACGACATCACGGTTAAGCTCCTCTTCGATATGGAGGATTTTCTCTTTTTCGCTTTGGAGCATTTTATTGACCGGAATTTTCGTCCATCGACTCACAATTCCCGCAATAGAGGCTTCGTCAACACTGTTTTTAAGAAGTGTTCCCGACGCCATCATATTTTTCCACTTCTCCTGAAGCGCTTTCTCTTCCTCATAAAGTTTTGGAATTTGCCCGTATTCGATCTCGGCGGCTTTATTGAAATCGGCATTTTGTTTTGCCAGTTCCGCTTCACGCCGTTTGGCTTCAATCTCCCCTTTGAGTTTAGCCATGGAGTTGAAAACCTCTTTTTCATGACTAAACTGCGCCTCAAGACTACGGCGCTCCTCGTTTACATCGGCAAGCTCTTTTTCGATCTCCTCCAACCGCTTTGTGTTGGCTGTTGACTCCTCCATTTTGAGAGCCTCTTTTTCAACCTGCAAATTGGTTTGACGACGTTTAACACTCGCTAACGCATTGGGTTCCGATTCGATCTGCATTTTGAGCTCCGCAGCCGCCTCATCGATCAAATCGATCGCTTTGTCCGGCAAAAACCGATCGTTGATGTAGCGATCGGAGAGCTTCGCCGCCGCAACCAGCGCCGAATCGATAATCGTGACGTTATGGTGAGCCTCGAGACGCTCTTTCAACCCGCGCAAAATCTGCAATGTCTGATTGACACTCGGCTCATCCACGTTGACCGGCTGAAAACGGCGTTGAAGTGCCGCATCTTTTTCAAAATACTTGCGGTACTCTTTGAGCGTCGTTGCGCCGATCGTATGCAACTCCCCGCGAGCAAGAGCCGGCTTAAGGATATTGGCGGCATCCATCGATCCCTCAGATGCTCCCGCGCCGACTATGGTGTGAATCTCGTCGATAAAGAGGATAACGTTTGCCGATTTTTTCACCTCATCAACAACCGCTTTAAGACGATCTTCAAACTCTCCGCGATATTTTGCCCCCGCAATCAAAGCACTCATATCGAGAGCAATGACCCGCTTGTTTTGGAGACTAAGCGGTACTTCTTTGTTATAGATACGTTGTGCAAGCCCCTCGACGAGAGCCGTTTTCCCGACTCCGGGTTCACCCAGTAAAATCGGGTTATTTTTGGTTTTTCGGATCAAAATCTGCATCATCCGCCCGATCTCTTCGTCCCGTCCGATCACCGGAGAGAGTTTCCCCTCAGCTGCTTCACGTGTCAAATCGATTCCGTATTTAGAAAGAGATTCCAAGTTTTCATCGGCGGTTTGAGATTCAATCTTTTGCCCTGCACGGGATGCTTCAAAGTTCTTCGCCAACTCTCGCAAATCGACGTATTTGCCCAAAATCGATTTAAACGGATCGTTTTGAAGATTGGCGATGATGTAGGTATCGATCGCCAAAAAGCTGTCGCCGTTTTTCGCCATCTCACCTGTGCTCACTTCGAGCGAATGGGCAAAATTGCGGGAGAGTCGGATGCTCTCTTTGGTGACGTGGGACGCGCTGGGGAGTTTGGAAGCACTGCTTTTGACATCGAGCTCAATCGCCGTTTTATCTATGCTCATTTTGGCGAGCATTTGATTGAGTGGGGAATTGCTGTTGGCGAGCAATGCCCACAAAAAATGGATCGGTTCTACTTCACTGTTTTTATTATGTAAGGCTAGAGAGATCGACGATTCGATCATCTCGGTCATTTGATGGGTAAGTTTTTCAAAAATATTCGCTGACATAAAATTCTCCTATATTGAGTTACAAGAATTATAATAAATTGAGTCTGTTATTGTCAAGTATTTTAAGTGCTTTAATTCAAATCACAAACACGGAAAGCAATCCGATCAACCCTCCAAACACTCCACCCCACACAACGAGCCATCCCAAATGCTCCTTGATGAGATTATGAATCATCTCTTTGACCATCATCGGCGTCAACTCCGCAAGACGGGATTCGACAATGGAATCAATGGTGTCGGTTAAATGGGAACCCCCTCGATGAACATGTTCTTTGAGAGCATTCATAAACGACTCGCTTTGAGAAATCTCGATGGTCGAAGCTTTGATTTTTTCCAAAAACGGCTCTTTGAGTTTAGATATCAACGTTTCACCACCAAACATCCCCAACATTCCTCCCATCGGAGATTCCATAACGCTTTTGACCAATGCGTTATAGGCAGGGGTAAAATCGGTTTGTTCGATAATCGGTGTCAAATCGATAGATCGTTCTTGAGTCGCTATAAAGCTCTCAATTTTCTCGGGGGTAAAAAATTGCTCCATGATAAGAGTTTTGAGAGCTTCACGGATCGATTCAAATCGATCGAGTATGATTCCAGATCCATACAAAAACGGCACTTTTTCAAAAAGCATATGGATCGCAAGCTGATTGGTAATCGCACCTGAGAGGGCAAACAATCCGGCTGAGCGCAACGCCGAACCGACCATCCCCTCCAAAGCATACGAGGCGACAACCAAGCTCACCGAAGCGCCATTGGTAATCCATCCTTTATCCATTAAACAATCTCCTTATATTAATAGGGGTATTATACAAAAATAGCTAAAGTTGCACCAAAAAAGAGGAGAAACGATGATACTCAACTCTATCTCGTCACTGTTCAAATCATCAGACGCATCGACCATTTTGAACGTCATATCCTCAGTATTGGAAAAAAGCGATGAAGCCCCTTTTTGGAGGGAGAAGAGTGTGCCGTTGTGCGAAGCAGTTTTGAGTGTTCTCATCCCTCTGCGCGCTCAAAATCTCTTGTTCGATCCCGAGGGAAATCCACACTCCGATCTCAGTCCCGAACTCTTTTTACGCTGGTGCGATCTCTACAGCCTTAGAGTCCTCGCCTTTACCCTCGCCAAAAGCAACGATGCTGGAAAACTCGTACGAACCAAAATCAACACTGACACCTATCAACCGATCGATTTGGAGATATTGGGGAAATATCTCAGCAGTTACAGTGTCAATTTGGAGAACGAGATGGTCGATTTTCCGGTCACTAACTACAATCTCCATATCGGAATGACCACATTACTGACCAAAATTTTAAAAAGATAATGACTATGAAAGAGATGAAACCGCTTAGTATTCAAAGCTACCTATCATACAGCGAAATCGAAAAACTCCTCGATGGGGTGGAATACATCATGATGGCTTCCCCGTCGTTGGTCAAAGATGCTCACCCGATCCATTTTACCATCATTCTCAATACCTCAGACCCCATCCCCGAGGAGATCAAACCGTTGATTTTGGAGAAATTCTGCCGTGAACACGC
>JACXUE010000152.1 GCA_014764075.1 Sulfuricurvum sp. | reverse complement strand
TTTGTGATCGTATTGATCACTACGGCAGTGTTTATGGCGGTAGGGCTTGGATTTCGAGCCGCTGCGGTAGATTCTATGGGGAATGTTATTGATGAGTATGCGATGAGCCTCTACAACACCGTCCATATCAAAGAGGCGATTTGGCTCATCATGGCACTCAATCTCGGTGCGATGATGTGGCGTCGCAAAAAAGCCGAAGAGGCGCTCAAAATGGGCGATATCGAAACGGCGAAAAATATGCTGGGGCTGATTGCCAAATATATGGTTCCAGTAAACATCGCATTGGGCGTTATCGCGATCTATATCGGGGTCTTTTTGCGGGGCGCATACGCTTGATATGCTACGCCTAGCTTCCTCTTCGATTACCCGTGCCGAGCTTTTGAGGGGGGAGGGTATCCCTTTTGTCCAAGAGTCGGTCGATTTCGATGAAGACTCTATTGTCGCAACCTCCCCTAAAAATTTTGTTTATCAGGCGACACTCGGAAAATACAAGGTCAATCTAGAGCGTTTTGGTTGCAGTGACTATCCTTTGTTGGTTGCCGATACAGTGGTTAGCGCTCAGGGCAAAATACTCCGTAAGGCAAAAAACGAAGCTGACGCCCGTGAAATACTCTCAACCCAAAGCGGTGCGGAAACCGATATTGTCACCTGTATGATCTATAAAACCCCTCGACGTGAGCTCATCGATATTTCGATCACCCGTTATTTTTTCAACCCTTTTGATCCGGATGATATTGAACGCTACCTCCAAAGCGGCGAGTGGCGCGGGAAAGCGGGAGCGTGTATGGTGGAGGGGTTTTGCAAACCCTATATTCGTGAGGTTCGGGGATTTGAGAGTACGGCGATGGGGCTCTCAATCGAAGTGTTAAAACCTTTTTTAGAGGAGTAACGATGCGTGCAATCAATCTCTTTTTGGGGGCGGCTCTTTTGGTGGGATGTACAACTACCCCTGTGACCAACCGTACCCAGTTGATGATGATCTCTCCCGATCAGGAGATGGCACTGGGTGCAACCGAAGCCAAAAAAGTGTTGCAGAACTCCAAGATCGATACCGATAAAGTCCTTCAGGATCGGGTTAAACGGATCGGTCAGAAGATTGCGGCAGTGAGCGGACGGAGCGATTTCGCATGGGAGTTTACGGTGATTCAAGACGATACCCCTAACGCGTTTTGTCTCCCTGGCGGCAAGGTCTTTTTCTATACCGGAATTTTGAAAATTACCGAAAACGACGATCAGATTGCGACGGTGATGGGGCATGAGATTGCTCATGCCCTTGCTCGTCACGGTGCTGAGAGGATGTCGATGCAGACTGTCAGTAATGTTGGGGCGCAAATTTTGGCGGCGGCTCTCAATGTCCCCGTCCAATATCAAAATCTCTATGCGCAAGCCTACGGTATCACCTCTCAAGTAGGACTTATTCTCCCCTATAGCCGCAAATTTGAACACGAAGCCGATCAAATCGGCATTTATTTGATGTCTAAAGCGGGATATAACCCTGCACAAGCGTTGAAATTTTGGGAAAATATGGCGCGTATTTCCAAAAGTTCTCACAAACCGCCCGCATTTCTCTCTACCCATCCGGCCGATGATGTGCGGATTCGAGAGATTCGCAAATACATAGCTCAACTTCCTTCCACACGATGAGTAACCCGTACGAAAGCGAGCTCAAGGCGCTCAAACGCTCGGGACGTTACCGTGAACGCCATATTCGCGATGAAGCTCTGATCGATGCCGCATCGAACGATTATCTTGGGTTAGCCCATAATCAAGAGCTTCATCGTCAGGCATGCGAGACTCTCTCTCGCTACAGTGATCACTCTCCAAAAGCCTCTATGCTGGTGAATGGCTATCACCCCATTCATGTTGCGTTTGAGGAGGCACTGTGTGAAGCCAACGGTTTTGAAGCGGCGATTGTGATGGGGAGTGGGTTTAATGCCAATGTTGGGTTGATCGAAGCGTTGGTACGCAAAGGGGACATTTTACTGATGGACGAAGAGTATCACGCCAGCGGTATTGCAGGGGCTAGGATGTGTGATGGTGAAGTGATCTTTTTCCCCCATAACGATGCCGAAGCGCTCAAAGAAGCACTCAAACACCATCGGGGAAAACGGGTCATCGTTGCCATCGAAGGGATCTATTCGATGAGGGGAGATTGCGTACACAAAGAGATCATCGATTTGGCCATTGAGTATGAGGCTATTTTGATTGTGGATGAGGCACATAGCAGTGGCGTGATCGGAGAGCGTCTGATGGGGATATTGGATCATTATGCGATTAAACCGACGCCGCTGATGATCAAGATGGGGACTTTGGGAAAAGCGTACGGCAGTTTCGGTGCGTACGTGCTCGCTTCACGTCATATGTGCGATTATCTGATCAATCGGGCTAAAAACGTTATTTATGCAACGGCACCCTCACTGTACGATACCGCTTTGGGACACCATGCCCTTTTGTTTATTCAAGAGCATAGTGTAACGTTGCGTGAAGCGATACGCAAACGTCAACAGATTGTTTACGATGAGTTGGGGCTATCGATTGATGGGTTGATTGTGCCAGTCGTGATCGGTGATAACCGTGAGGTGATGGAAATTCAGCGTGTTCTGCGTGAGGAGTTGGGTGTCCATGTGGGAGCTATCCGTCAACCGACCGTCAAACACGCTATTATCCGTATGATCGCAAGAGTGGGGATGGATGAGGGTGTTTTGAGAGAGGTGTGTCAGCGTTTAACACAGATTAGGGTAAAATAGCCAAATGAAACC
>JACXUE010000013.1 GCA_014764075.1 Sulfuricurvum sp. | reverse complement strand
ATGTTACCAACCGTATCAAAGAGACTCTTGCCATAGAAAAAGTCATTCTCGTCGTTCATCCCGATGAAATCCCCTTTATCACACCTATTTGTGATTATCGCGTAGTTTCAGGGGGAACCACTCGCCAACAATCCCTAAAAAACGCGCTGCAGTTCGTAGATACATCGTATGTCATGGTGAGCGATATCGCCCGTGCCTGTGTGGATCCCGATCTTATCCAAAGGCTATTGGAAAAAAAGGGCCAAGCGGATGTTATCGTGCCGGCGTTGAGTGTCTCCGATACCGTTGTCTATCACAATGAGACAATTGCACGTGAGGGGGTCAAACGGATCCAAACGCCCCAACTTTCCCGCACCGAAATCCTTCACCGTGCACTCGATACGAATGTCGAATATACCGACGAGAGCAGTGCGATAGTCGCCTATGGCGGGACACGTTATTTCGTTGATGGAGATGAACGTGCCGCTAAAATCACATTTGCCGACGATCTTGCGGCGCTTGAGTGCCTATCACCCCCTGCGTCTACCACGTTTACCGGTAATGGGTTTGACGTTCACGGATTCGAAGAGGGGAAACCGATGGTATTGGGCGGTGTCGTAATCGAAAGCCCTTTTGGGTTCAAAGCCCACAGCGATGGAGATGTCGCTATCCACGCCCTCATCGATGCACTGCTCGGCGCGGCATGCCTGGGAGATATCGGAATGCTTTTCCCCGATACGGACTCAGCGTATAAAAATATCGATTCAAAAGAACTCTTAACCGAATGTGTCCGAAAACTTCACACCTTCGGTTTTGTCATCTCCCATGCCGATATAACCATTATTGCTCAAACGCCAAAAATTTCCCCTTACAAAGAGAAAATGCGCCAAATTTTGGCATCAATTATGCTTATACCTTTATCACGCGTTAATATCAAAGCGACCACAACCGAACATTTAGGTTTTATCGGGCGCAAAGAAGGAATAGCCGTTATGGCGACCGCATCGGTACACTATTTTGATTGGAAATACGGATGAATATTCTCATTATCGAAAATGAAATTTATTTAGCACAAAGCATCGCTTCGAAACTGAGTGATCTAAGCCATAATTGCGATATCTCAAGCTCTACCAAAGAGGGACTGCGCGGAACACCCTACGATGTCATTCTTCTCTCTACCAATATTAGCGGTCAGGACATCTATCCCATCATCGAAGCGTATAAAAATTCCGTCGTTATTTTGATGGTTAGTTATGTTAGTAACGACACCGTCTCCAAACCGCTTGCTGCCGGCGCAAAAGATTATATTCTCAAACCGTTTATGATTGAAGAGTTGATCCGAAAAATTCAACATTTCCAAAAGTATGAACGTCTAAAACGCCAAAATCAAACCTATGAGCGTTATTTGCATCACACTTTCAATTCCATTAACGTGAACGAAGATGTCGAAAAAACAGAGCTTCCCCTCTTTATCTGCAGCGGATACCAAAAATATGCTGATGCTTTTGCCTTTCGCTACGCCGCCCATCATGACAAACCTCTACAGTTTATCTCCCTCTCCTCGGCAAAAGCGTTTAGTGATATCGCCACTTCAGGCAATGAGAGCGTCCTCTTTATCACCGACTTTCAAAATCTCAAAAAATCGGAGCACAAAGCGTTTTACGAACTCATCAACGGACGCTCGTGCATTATCGCCAGCACCGAACATGTCGATAATGCCCCTTTCAAAGTGATTGAAATAGAAAGTGACAACAACCTGTTTGATCAGGGGGAGATTCTCCCGATTGAAGAGTACGTCAAATACATCATGATCCATTTCCAGAACCGTTTTCCAGATACTGAACTCTCGAAAAAACTGGGAATCTCACGTAAAAGCTTATGGGAAAAGAGAAAGAAATATGGCATCGTCAAGAAAAAATAGATCCCTCTATATCGACCAAGAAGCTGTCTCCGCCCTCACTCTCCTAAAAGCAGGAATGCTCAGTCCGGTTACGGCACTGATGAATGAAGCACAAAGCAAAGAGGTACTCAGCAGCGGAATGTTTATGGGAAAAACGTTCCCTTTCCCGCTCATCCTCTCCCCCAACGGCAAAGTGAATGAAACAATCCTCACAAGCTCCTTCAAAGGGGAGACTCTCGATTTGATTTGTGAAGGGGAAATTGTCGGGGAACTCTGTGTCGATGAAATCTACCCTATAGATCCCCAAGAGCGCCTACGACAGATTTACGGCACCGAAGATCTCTCCCATCCCGGCGTCAGTGCCACTTACAAACGACTCGGAAAATATGCCATTTGCGGTGAATATACGATCGATTTAACCCCCATACAGTCGATTCAAGCCCTCATCAACAACGCCAAAGAACAAATCGGAGCCAAGCACACCACAGCCATGTTTATGGCGGCTAATCCGCTCCATCGTGCACACGAACGATTAATTCGACAAAGTTTAGAGAGTACCGATCTAATCGTTATATTTCTCATAAAACCGTATAACAATGCCGATCTCAAATACGAACTTCGCCACCAAACACTTCAATTTTTCATCGAAAACTACCTCCCTCGCAACCGTGTCGTCGTCGTCCCTTTGGAGGGCAACTATATCTTTGCGGGAAGCAACGAAGTAATCCTTGATGCCATTGTGGCCAAAAACTACGGATGTGATCGACTCATGATTGGTCAAAATCATGCGGGTATTGGGATGTATTATGATCATAACGCCAATAAATCGATTGTCGATCGTTTGGTGGGGATCGATATTGAAGTGGGGATTTCGAGTGAATACGTCTACTGCAACCAATGCAAAACGCTCGTCAGCGTCCAAACATGCCCTCACGGACATCACCACCATATCTCCTATCATGCCGAATCGATTTTGGAGCTGATGCAACAGGGGCTTCTCCCTCCTGCGGTTTTGGTGCGCAAAGAGATTTCAGCGATGATCGTTGCCTCACTCTATCCAAATCGGTTTAAAAATCTCTCCAAACTCTATTACGACATCATGCCGATCACCGGCTTACTCGAAGAGCATACAGAGAAAGATTTTTACGTCGAGTTGATGCGCCTCTACCAAACGACTTCATTGACATAAGGTTTTTGCATGAATTGGTTTTTTCTCACTGTCGGTTACAGTGGACTTTCCCCTAAAGCTCCCGGTACCGCTGGAACACTCGTAGCACTCCCACTTGGGGTTGCGATTCTCCTTTATTTCGGTCCGCAAACCCTCTTTCTCGCGACAATCCTCATTACCATGATCGCAATTAAAGCGATCGATAAACATGAAAGTATAGTCCATGAGCACGATGACAGCCGTATCGTTATCGATGAACTGGTCGGAATGTGGTTTGCCCTCTCTATCGCACCGGGGATAGGCTTTGATCTTTCAACTCTTATGACATGGAACAACGGTATCGCCTTCCAAATTGTCTTAAGCTTCATCTTTTTCCGAATCTACGATATTAAAAAACCCTCGATTATCGGTCGAATCGATCGAGAAGCTAAAGGGGGGCTTGGGGTAATGGGGGATGATATCATCGCTGGCTTTGCCGCGGGTGTCAGTACTGCGATTGTATGGCAGATAATTTTACAATCGGGGCTAGTCGATTAAAAATCACTATAAGATGGGAGAGCTTATACCCTCCCATCATTACACCATCATCGGCTCATCAGTCGGCTCAATCTCTTCGAAATCGACTACAATCTGATCGAGCATCTTTTGCGTCTTTTTAATTTTTGCAATATTTTCATCAAAAATAGACTTGGATGAGGGAAATGTTTCGCTCAACTCTTGATAAATCAAAATACGGCCGTTTAAATGGCGATTGAACTCATCAAACGCACGGCGCAGATAGTCTTTTTGTGTGGTGTGGCGGAAGAGTGCTTTGAGCATCTTTTTGCGCTCTTTGATCGGAATCGATTCCTCGATCGCCTCAGCAACCCGCTTGATATCCAATCGTGAAAAATAGACGCCGCTGTGATACGGAGCCAACAGCTTATCGGAGAGTTCATCGACAAAACTCGGAACCGGTTCGTTATCGGGATCGTTCTCTTCGATGCCGCTCTCGCATCTTCCCGTGTCGCATTTTGAGCGCACAAAGGCATCAAACTCAGCTTTTAAATCGCTTAGATCATGGGTATTCATTTCTCTCTCCTGTGGTTAAATCGTAAAAATAGTGGCAGATCGAGCGCAGTGCAATCTCGTCGAGAAAATCCTCCCGATCGGCATATTTTTCCAGCGCAGTAGGGGTGATTAAATCCCCCATTAATCTCCCCTCTTGGATAAAAAGGACATCGCAGTATCCTCCCTCTTTTGCCGCATCACTGAGAGTATCGGCCAATCCAAAAGCCTCCTCTTGATACTCACTAGCGATCACAGCGCCACTGAGTTTTGAACTGCGCATCTGCGTAAGGGTAAAAGCGACGTCATCGGCCCGAATATTCATCGGGATGATCATTGCATTAATTCCGTTTGCTTTATAGAGTTTGTTGAGCGTCACCGAAAAACGGCTGCTATGGGCATTTTCGGCAATGTATCCGTAAAGTTTTGTCTCAGCAGTAATGGTGTTATCGTTGTTCATCATATCATTTTCCTAACGCCAAATGAGCAAATCTCATCTTAGCTACGCTAATGCTGAGTTCTCTTCGGCAGAGTGTCCACGCACACTTGTGTGCTTTTTTCATCAATTCAATCCCCACAATTCTAGCGCTTCTTCCTCTTCGAGTTGGCAACGGCGGCATATCTTTTCTCCCCCTACCGAACTAAAAAGGGTGTCGCACTCATCGCATCGACGTACTGAAAAGGTAATCAAATTCTGCACCATCGGCTCAAACCACTCTTTAAGGTTATACGATGGTGAGAGTTCAATCGCATTGGTTTCACAAACATCATGACACAAATGGCATTTGATACACAAAAACGGATCAAAATCGATTTTGGAATTGCGTACATCGCTCGTCAACGCCGCCGTAGGACATACTCGATAACACATCTGGCAGGCGGTGCATTTACTTTCATCCATCAATTTTTGAGAGGTAAAGGGTATCATTGAACTCTCAATCACATGATACACGGCAGGCTTTTCGACCCGTTTGAGTGCCGTAAAAAAAAGTTTCCGACGATCGGTGATTTTTTTCGTTCTCAGCTCTTGAGTATGGGAGTTTTCAATGACGGTATCGACAAAAGCGTCAGTCGTTGAAATCACCTCTTTTTCAAAATCGGCTTTAGCTTTGGCAATACCGTGCAAATGAAACGTTTTGAAAAAATCTCTCCGATCACTCTGTTTTTCAATCTCTTCAGCCCCGTACGCGATAGGCTCCATTGTGATCTCACCCTCTGCACCGATCGCTTCAAGAGCATAATTGGCGCTCTCGATTCTGGCTTCCATCAACGCCAATACCTTTTCCCCGATCTCACACTCCTTGCAATGACCGATATCGAGGACAATCCCTTTTTTCAATGCCGATAGCGAAATAAGATGCTCAGAGGAGAGGGCTGCGATACAAGGGATATTTTTTTGGCATGAAACCAAATTCCCCTCATCCGACGCAGCCTCAAAGAAAAAGTTGGTCGGATTAAAATCATCCAACGCCAACGCTTCGCTTGGACAGAGCGCAACACACCCTCCACATCCAACACACAACGATTGATTGATGGAGGGGAGACGACCATTCAGGATAATCGCACCGGTAGGACATCCGTCCACGCAATGAGAGCAGATGGAGTTGACACTGAGGGCGCGGACACACCGTCCTACAGAAAGATGTAAAAGACTCACGCTTTAACCAAAGCACTCAATATTTCGTGATCAGAGAGGATAAATTCGAGCGCCATCTCCGCCGAGTCATAATAGAGTGGTGTACGTGCTTCGTATTTCATGTTGATGAGATACATCGGTGCCCATTTAAGTAGATGGGTATTGAGAAACTCATACTGGACACGGATCAGCTCATCCGAGGCCTCCCTATCACTCTCCCTAAAAGCTTTGAGCTGCGCTTCGCACAGATGGTGCATAAACTCCATTTCAATACCGATATGATCAGCGGATACGACCCGTGCGACTTCATAATCGACCAAAAAATCGTATCGGCTGTAGAAATCGGTGACCGGATTAGCGCCACCCGTCTCGATCATCTGATCGGCTCGGGTATAAAACGTCTCATACGGGATCAAGTGGAGCAATGAAAGATTGGCAAAATCGGGATTCAAATACTCTTCCAAAAGCTTTTGTCTCTCGACATTTCGAAATTTCCAGTCACGCCAGTGGGGTAAAAATTCCAAAATCGTCTCATCAGTGCAAAAAAGTTCTAACCTTTCGTGATCGAGCTCTTGAAGGAGTACTCGCGACAATAACGCGTATACATTGCTCCGCGCAATAATTTCTTCCATAAAATAGCCTTGCAATAAACGTTGTGAGATTTTAGCCCAATAGACTAAAAAGACCCTAATGAGTGTGAGTTAAAAAAGAGGCATCAAGTCCTTAGGACTTGATAGTGACATCATATGCCGATGGGTCAAGGCGAACCCACGGACGTTTGATGTGGCGAGGACGACGAAGGGTTGAATTCTCATCCAAACCACGCGTAAGTTGGTCACGCCATGCTTGATAGGTTTTGAAGTTATTTTCGTAGTTAACGAAAATATCCCCGATTTTATCTCCCGCTTGCGCCGGTTCGAGTAGAACTTTTTGGTGCCAGCAATGCATACCAGAAACCGGATCCGGATGAGCCGGAGCAACAGCATTTTGCCATGAACCCGACAAACCATCCCACCAAATATTCCCAGAATCGCGATTATAATCGGCAAAGCGCTCGGTATGGAACGGTTTGATCCCCTCAACGTATTTGAGTTTACCCACTTTTCCGTCCATTTGAACTTCGGCAACTGGAACCCCGAAACTGTTCAGTCCAGTTGTCCCCTCGTAGTTATCGATGATCGTTTGAGATCCTGCCTTACCGACATTTGCTGGTGATTCTTTGAGGAACTCTTTATTATTAAGATCACGAGGTGCAGCACCGGTAGCTACTTTACCATCGCTTACACCATTAGGAATGGTGACTGCATTGGTAAGCTTCCAGCGTCCACCGTGGTGTGAACACGCGAGCGTCCCTGGAAGAACACCCTCGGTTGGAACCGCCATCGCGACGAAATATCCGCTCTCAAGACCCGATACAGTATCGACAATTCTGACACGAATCGCATCACCCCGCTTGAATCCGAGACGTTTAGCATCTTTGGTCGAAATCCAGATCGGATCATGGTTTTGACTAATCTCCATCAAATGTTTGGAGTTTGCCGAACGGGTATGAATATTGTACGGGAGACGGAAAACGGTATTCAATGCAAACGCATTCTCTTCTTTCATATACATGTGGTTGACATGTGATACGATATGCTCCATCTCCGCTTTCTCTTTGTCGTTACGTGGATAGAACGGAATTGCATACTCTTTCCATTTCCAATCCACTGCCCATTGGGTAAAGAATTCGAGCTTTTTACTCAACGTTGCAAAACCTTCAACTTTTTTGCCATCGATCTCAACTCCGATTTTCGCCTCTTTACCTTTATGGTCAACAGCACTGATAACACCATCCGCACCGACATGCATCGATGAAGCTGGATATTTGTGACCGTGCGAGATCACTTCGCCATCTTCGAATTTCAGTTCATGCTCCATGGCATGGTAGATTTTGTCCTCTTCCATCCAATATCCGTGATCACGAAGATACGAATAGACTGGGAACTCTTCATTCATATAGCGTGGATCGTTGGTTGCCGTCTCTTTGAGTTTTGGTAAATTGTCCCCAAACGCCGCATCATACCATTCAGCAATGGTAACCGGTTTACCAGGATTACGTTTGGATTCCCACATTTTTTTAATTCCGAGGCTACCGTCCGGATCGATATAGTTCACACACATATCGAACCAAAATTCATTATCTTCCCACACTTCACCAAGACCCGCTTTGATGTGCGCTTCGAGAGTTGCACGCGCTGGATTTTTTGGTTTCCAGCCCGATTTTTCCAAGGCTACACGTAATACTGGTTGACGGAATGAACTCCATCGAGCTGGCATCGTCGCTTCGGAGTGTTGGTCATGACGCTCGCCCGCTAGCCCTACTGGAAGAACGTAATCCATATACCAGTTGGTCTCTGACCAGACCGGAGAAAGGTTCATGGTGAGTTCCATAATCTCTTCGTTTTTAAGGACTTCCAACCAACGGAATCCGTCTGGATTGATCCACACAGGATTGTACATACGCGGGATATATACTGCCAATTTACTCGGTACCGTCAATCCACGATCGGTCCATTTTTTCTGCCACTCTTTGTCACTCAAAAGATGCGGTAGAAGGTATGACAATTCGTATGTTGACAATGGCCACTCCGGCGGCCAAGTTAGCTCATTATAAGCTTGCACTTTCGGCACATCGGCACCACCAACACCTTGACCAACCGTTGCGCTTCCCCCTTTACCGGAGACAGAAATAACGTGCCAGTGGTGGAAGAATGTCCCCCCTTTGGTTCCGATCGCACCACGAAGTGCGATTGCGAAATAACCCGCACGTCCTGACATCCATCCACCACGGTTACCCGCTGCGGTTGCACGCCAAAAATATGATGAAATCGCATCCCCTGCCCAAATAAACATATCATAGAGTTTTTCGAGTTTGTATGCCGGAACATGAGTCTCTTTAACCGCAAATTCAAGGGTATACGGAGAGTAAAGCTCTTTCATAAGCTCCAAATAGCTCTCAAAGCTCTTATCGGCAGGAAGTTTAGAGACATACCCTTTTTCAACCATAAAGTTCAAATAAGCGGTATCGTTCATCAACACATCCCAGTTGAACCATTTTTTGACAAATTTCTTGTCCACCATATTTTCATTCAAAATACGGTTAGCAAGGTAAAGATAAACCACAGGCTCTGTCCCCGGCCATGCCGCAATCCATAGATCCGACATACCCGCCGAGTTGGACATACGTGGATCCATAACGACCAGTTTTGCACCCTTTTTACGGGCATCAGCAATAAATCCGGCCGATTGTTGGAAATAGTGCCCTGCATCAGCCGCATGCGATGAGTTCAAGAAAATGAGTTTCGCATTCGCCCAGTCCGGACTAGTACGATCATCATTTGCTGTCCAAATGCTTGGAGTGCGGCCGTTCGATGAACAGATGTTGGTGTGGGAATTGTACGAATCAAGACCCAACGTTTCCCACACTTGAGGAACAAAACCGTTTTCATTCGGACGACCGACGTGAAACATCACCGATTTACGTGAGAGAAGATCACCCTTACGGATAGTATCTCCCATTTTCTTACCAATGGTGGTCATTGCCTCATCCCACGTAGTACGGATCCATTTACCCTCACCCCGTTTTGAACCTGGAGCACGTTTCAATGGAAACGGGATACGATCGGGATCGTACATTTGTGATTGAGTCGCATACCCTTTGGCGCAGTTACGCCCACGCGCCGCTGTATGCAATGGGTTACCCATATACTTTTTGACAGTAAAGGTTTTTTTATCAATCCATGCTGTCAATCCACATGAAGCTTCACAGTTCGAACAGGCCGTCGGAACAATCATAAAATCGTTGACGTAAATACCGTCCGGATTGTTTTCGCTTTGTACTCCGCGGCGATCAATGCCACCCCGTTTCCAATCTACACCGCTTAGTTCTTGGAAATGATTCCATTGATCTTGCGGCGGATAGAATGAAAGTGTATCCGGTGTATTGGTAAATTTGCTCTCTTTAACCGATTCGGCAATTGCGTCGGTAGAGAATACCCCCTTTGCAATCGCTGCACCTGCTACGGTAAGCGCAGCCCCTTTTAAAAATGTTCTTCTACTTTCTAAATACATCATAGTTAATCCTCTTTAGCTCATTGGTAACAATTGTGGAATCACAAGCCACACATGTTTGCTCACCCACAATCCGACCAGTGCCGACACCGCAGCAATTTTTAGCAAATAGTACGATTGGTTTTTGAGACTCAAACATACTAAGGTCATTGGAAGCAAGAACGCCATCACTTGTCCGATCCAGAACATAATGGTGTACTCGCCACCTTTGACGTAATGAAGCACCGCCGCTACCTCTTCTGCTTTCATCGGTCCAAAGATAAGTTCTGCCATGTAGAGGATGAACGAAGCCGCAGCCGCCAAACCCAATACGATTGCCAAATCTTTTTTGACAGCGTCAGAGAATTTGTTTCCACCTAGGAGAATCATCATCGCCGATCCCGCCAACAATGCCGCCAAAATCATTTGCGCCGATTCGGTCGGCATTTGCCACAATTCACGCGCTGTTGATTGTGCCATCAATCCCGCCGTATACAACGTTACCGGTACCGCAAGCAATACGGTATAGTTTAATAATTTGTCATACAATGCTTCGTCTTTTTTCATGTAGATCGCATACGCCATCCCCAAAAGCATTCCAACAAATCCTGTCGCCATCCACGCCCCGATCGTAATCGCCGAAGTCAAATGAGGATAAAAGAAAATGTGCCAAAAGCGGAACATTTGGTGCAAATCGATCACCGTAAAGAAAAGGAAAATATGGATAAAGACGATCGAAATCGCCACCACCGGAAAACGGATAAAGCCAGTTTGTTCCGGATGTTTCTTAAGCAAATAGAAGGCGAGGAAAATAATTCCCGTACCGATACTTTTTGCCCACATGTTCATCGTAATGATCCATCCCCAGACAATTCCTGGAAGGGCAACGTCAAGGGTGACAATCGCATTGCTAGCAGCAATCATTTCGTGTGCCATTAGTGGTGTCCTCCTACGGGGAGATGAGTAATGTTGTTAAAGAGGTTATGCCCCTCTTCACGAACTGATGCCAAAGGATTGAGCGTTACGTTACCGCCGCCAACATAGAAATGGTGCGGATCGGTACCTTTTTCGACTTTACGTACTTGGACATTGCCTTGATGCGATTGAATGTATTTGCTGATGCTTGACATCGGATCATCCAAATCTCCGAAAATATTCGCTTCTACCGGACATGCTACAACACATGATGGCATCATCGAACTCGCAACACGGTGAGCACAATAAGTACACTTATCGGCAGTTTGGGTTTGAGGATCGATATAGATCGCTCCGTACGGACACGCCATAACACACCCTGCACATCCGATACAGCGCTCTTTATCGATATTTACGATACCGTTTTCCAAATAGTGTAGCGCACTAACCGGACAAATGCGCTCGCACGGTGCGTTGGCGCAGTGATTACAGCGAAGCGGCGTAAATGTCCGTTTGGTCTCGGGGAACGCTCCCACATCAACATATTTGACACGTAGACGCCATGTAGACAGCGGAACTTCGTTTTCCACTTTACAAGCGATCTCACAGCCCTTACACCCCATACAGAGACGAAGGTCTACCAAGAAACCCAATTGCATATATTCTCCTTGTTCCTGATTCACGTGATAACCATTCATGTCATAAGACACATGAATAATCTTTATTTGATGCCGTGATTACAGGCATTTGACGGCATTTCTGCTGTTTCGATGTTAGCCAAATTAGGTTTAACCGAAACTAAAAAGTGATAACTTTTTGCTATAACTTTTTAATATGTAACTGTTTGGAAATTTTCCCCGCCGAGGGGAAGGGGAAGGACAGAAGTTAATTTAAACGACAACGAACCGATGCGGCATGAGCACCGAGCCCCTCCGTATCGGCGATTAGGGCACACGCTTCGCCGATTTCGTTGATCGCGGCGCAGGAAAAGGAGATGATTGATGATTTTTTCATAAAATTTTCAACCCCAAGCGGTGAATAAAATTTCGCCGTCCCCCCCGTAGGAAGGGTGTGGTTCGGTCCCGCTACATAATCACCGATCGCTTCAGGGGTATAATGCCCCAAAAAGATCGCTCCCGCGTGCTTAATCGAAGGGAGTAAAGCAAAAGGGTTATCCGTTGCCACTTCAAGATGCTCAGGGGCGATTTCGTTCATCAGTTCGACCGCCTCTTCCATCGTTGCGGCGACGATGATCGCTGCCCGCTCCTCAATAGACTTACGGGCGATCGTTTCACGAGGAAGTTTTTTGAGCCAAATCTCAATCTGCTCCGCACACGCATCGGCAAAGGTAGCCGATGGTGTGATCAAAATCGAGCTCGCCATCTCATCATGCTCCGCTTGGGAGAGTAAATCGATCGCAATATGTTCAGGGTTGGCGGAATCATCCGCCAATACACCAATCTCGCTCGGTCCTGCGATCATATCGATATTCACTTCACCAAAAACCATTTTTTTGGCGGTGGCGACGAAGATATTCCCCGGTCCCGTAATCACGTCGACTTTCGGAATAGTAGCGGTTCCATACGCCATTGCGGCAATCGCACTTGCTCCCCCCACTTTGAACACTTCGGTGACACCACACAAATGGCACGCCGCCAACAAAAGCTCGTTCGGCTCATTATCAGGGGTGGGTGTCGTAACTACGATATGCTTCACTCCGGCAACCTGAGCGGGAATGACGTTCATGAGCAACGAACTCGGATAGGCCGCTTTCCCTCCGGGAATATAAAGTCCGGCACGATCCACCGGAGTCACTTTTTGTCCCAAAATCGTTCCGTTTACTTCGGTATCGAACCAGCTTTTGGGAAGTTGCTTTTCATGGTAAGAGTGAATACGATCATATGCCATATGCAAAGAGGCTTTTAAAGTAGGATCCAATGCGTCGTACGCTCTTTTCATATCGTTCGCATCAATTTTTAACCCTAAACCATTACTTGGACTCCAGCGGTCGAACTTTTCGATGTGACGCATTAATGCCGCGTCTCCATCGGTTCGAATCTCGTCAATCAGATTTTTTACGATGGTGGAAACATGTTCCATATCCATTTTACCCCGTCCAAGAAGCTCGTTAAAAACCAGTTTGAAGTTGGATTCATTGGTTTGGATCAATGTCATTTGCTCTCCTTTGAATTCGCACTTTTTTTATACTCTTGTTTGACGATATCGAGAGCTTTAAGGTAATCTTCACGCTCGACCGCACCCATGATCGGTTCAAACATCGGTGTTTTCCCTTTGATAAACCATGTTGCCGGTGTCCCATGAGTTATCAAAGCACTCGGGACACTGTTTTCATCTACAATCCCCTCATAACTGACAAAATCGCGATTTAAAACCGCAACCACTTTATCGTTTTTGAGCGTCGTCTGCTTAAGCACATCGCACCAGCGGCAACCGTTTTTAGTGACCAGAACCATTAACGGTTTTTGCTCTTTGAAAGCTCGCTCTACCGCTTTGGAAAGATCTTTTTCCCAATGTATCTCTGCCCCCGACAAAGAGAGTCCCACAAGCACCATCAAAAAAAGAAATTTTCTCATTTTTTTACCTTTTTGAGAATCTCTTTGGCGACATCCTCAATCTTTTTATTGCTTACATCGACGATGATATCTGCCACTTTTTTATAGTGTGGATAACGTTCGTCGTAGAGTTTGATAGCCTTTTCCATATCTTGCAATAATGGACGTTTGCGCATTTTTTTCTCAGCATCAGGATGAGATTTAATCCGTTCGATAATCGTTTCAAAAGGGGCATGGAGATAAACAACCGTGCCGATTTTTTTGAGATTAGGAACCTTGAAAAAACCTCCCCCCGTAGAGACAAGTGTCCCTTTCACCTCTTTTTGGAGCCAAGTAGCCACTCTTTTTTCTAAGGAGCGAAAATACTCTTCACCCTCTTCGGCGAATATCTTTTTTATTCGGCGATTTTCCATACTCTCGATAATATCATCCGTATCGAGTGCCACTAAATCCGATTGCTTGATAATCTCCCGTGCTACAGAACCTTTACCGACCCCCATAAAACCAATCAAGACAATGTTTTTCATAAATACTCTACTTTGATTTATAATCTGATGTTACGCACTTTACGTTCATAACCCGTAAAGTGTTAGCGACAGCCTTGCCGATGCTAACACATATCGGCTCGGTTCCAAAGCTAAAAAAGCCAAGCAGTTGGCTTTTTTAACGCTTTTCAC
>JACXUE010000151.1 GCA_014764075.1 Sulfuricurvum sp. | reverse complement strand
ATACGGTCGCCTACGTTCAAACATGTTTTGGTGGGATTGGGATACTGAAAAAACATCAGGGACGAGACAAACTCGTGATAATAATATGTGGGGTCTTGGTGGTAGTTTAGTTTATAAAACAGGATTTTACGAAGGTGTGGGTGCAACCGTAGGTTTTTATGGTTCTGTTCCTCTGCATGACGATAACATCGTATCGGGAAATACAACGAACTTCGGTAAAGCTGGTAAAGATACCTATCATACACGTGTCGATGGTACTGAAGGGGCAATGGGGAATTTTGCACAAGCTTTTTTAGAGTACAAAACGGGTAAAACGAATGTCAAAGTAGGTCGACAATTAATTGATAGCAAAATGTTAGCATCGAATGACACCAAAATGATCCCTAATAGTTTTGAAGCATTGGTTATTGAAAATAAAAATCTTCCGGACACAACGTTGCGTGCAGGTTATATTATGTCTCAAAAATTGCGTGACCACCAAACGTTCCATAGTGTCATTGCCTATAATACTGATACAAACAAAGTATACGGAAATAATGACTCAGGCGTACACAAGGGTCTTTCTACTAAAAATATCAGACAAAAAGGTGAAGATGCAGATCCGGAAATGGTGTTGATTACAGTAGCAAATAAATCAATACCAAATCTTAAGTTGAATGCTGAGTACATTGGTCTTAGCGGCTTTTTCAACACAGTGGTGGCTGAAGCAAATTATCAGATCAAGCTGAACGATTCTTGGACATTTACGCATGGCATACGTTATTTGAAACAAATGGATGATGGTGCAGGGGCGATAGGTGGAGCTTCATTGAGTGGTAAAGCAGCAAGTTTGACCAATACTAATCCCGGAACTTCCGGAGGGCGAGCAGTTTATTCAAATCCAGATAGCGTTGATGGTAGCATCATCATGGCACGTGCCGTTGCTGCAAACGGTCCATTAGAGTTACAGGCTGGATATGCAAAAATTGCTGATGATGCGGATATCATCGCTCCATGGCGCGGATTCCCAACGGGTGGCTATGTCCGTTCGATGGGACAGGTTGACTGGATCGCAAACACTAAAAACTGGGCTGTGAAAGCAACATATGATTTTGGAAAAGAGTGCCTAACACCGAGTTTAAATTCCGTTTTGCAACGATCGATGCTGATCCGGCGGTAGGTGCTACGGTAGATTATAACTCGTACAACGAATACCGTTTCGAAGTGAACTACCTCTTTTAAGGCTCTGTGATGAAAACGTTGTTGGGAACTCTATTTCTAGCCGTCACAAGTTTGAGCGCGTTTGATTATGCCCTTAAACCAGTACGCGTAACTTCAGATGTTCATTGCTTTTTCGGCAAACCGGAGATTATGGATAAAACCAACAACGGTAACATCGTCAACAGCTGTTATATCGATGCGGGGGAAGGGTACGTCGTCGTCGATACTGGTCCCTCATATCTGTATGCTGAGTCCGCGTACAAAGCGATGAAAAAAATCAAATCCCTCCCCGTTAAACTCGTTATCAATACCCATATCCATGATGATCATTGGCTGGGAAACAACTATTTTACCGAGCAGAGCATTCGTGTTTTAGGAACCGATGATTTTAAGGTGAACGCGGATATGAGCGAGCCTACCCGAATGCAAACCTATATCTCACCCGAAGCCTATGCCAAAACGAAACCGACGATGCCGACCGAGATGATCAGCAGTGACACAAACCTCACAATCGGGAATCAAACGTTGGAGTTAAAAATCGCCAAACGCAAAGCCCATACGGCGAAAGATATGGTGGTGTTTTTGCCGAAATCCAAAGTATTGATTGCCGCCGATTTGGTCTTTAATGATCGTCTCCCCTCGCTTCGCGACGGAGACATCAACGGCTGGATAGAAGCACTGGGTGATTTGGACAAACTGGGTGCGCTTCATGTGGTCGGTGGACACGGTAACCGCACCGATAAAGATGCCGCTCGTATGACGAGAGAGTATTTAACCCAGATGCGTTCCGAAATCCGCGCTGCAATAGCCGAGGGGCTTGGTATCGATGAGACGATCAAAAAAGTGAGCATGGAGAGCTATAAACAATACAAACTCTATGAGCAAACCCATCGCCATAACGTCGAAGCTTCCTATCGGGTACTGGAGTGGGAATGATGAAACGATTCGTCCTTTTAGGATCTTTGCTCTCTACGTTAGCATCTAACGATGTCCGTTTTGCTGAACCTATCCCCTCGATGGAAAAGCCGCGTGAAGTGGTGATGGGGATTAGTCATGGAGATGACGAGTCGATCCATCACGGTTTAAGTACCGCGAATAATGTCCTCAAATTTTACGGACCCGAAAAGATTCATCTACGGATCGTCGCCTACTATCACGGTATCCGAACACTCCTCAAAAGCGAAAAGGATATTGCGGTGCGGGTTCGTGCATTGCAGCAATACGGTGTCGAGTTCGTCGCGTGCGGCAATACAATGGAGACCAAAAAAATTACCCAAGATCAATTGATCGACGATGTCGAGATCGTTTCGGCAGGAATCGCTGAAGTGATCGAACGCGCCACTGAGGGCGCATTTTACATTCAACCTTAGGAGTGACAACGTGAAAATTCTTCTCATGAGCATATTAGCGGGATTGTTATCCCTTTTTGGTGGTGATCTTCACCTTATCAGCGTTCCTAACGCAGATGGCAAATACAACGCATCTGTTATTGAAAAAGCGTTAGAGGCAAACGGTTTTGTCATCTCCGCCAACAGCGAAATGAACCGTCCGTTTAAAATCCAGTTTGGACAGACCGATTTTGCGCAGTTCAACCTGTTGACAGCGTATCACAAAGACTATGCGGAGAGTTTAGTAAAAGCACATCCCGACTCGGGGATTTTTGTCCCGATGGGATTTGGTATCTATCAACGCAATGGAGATAAAAACCTCCATGTCTCGATTTTAACTGCGGAGGCAATGGCTAAAATTGCTGGATTTAAAGCCGCAGAGTTTGCCTTGATCGAAAAAGAGGCGATAGCAACACTGAAAAAAGCGTTGCCGAATGCGAAGATCACCATGAGCGAAACATCGCTTCCCACCGAGGGGGTATTGCTCAGCCGATACGTCAAAGAGAGCAGTAAAGAGAGCTGGAAAAGCGATAAAGAAGAGACCGAGATGATCATCGAGGACGGATTGAAGCCGGCTGGATTTGTGATGTCAAACTTCACCGATTATAACTTTGCACTCGGTGAAAAAACTCCGTTTGATTTTTACGATACCTACTCGATTTGCAAACTCAAAGTGATCTATACGGTCGCTAAAACCCGTCCCGAAGCGGCAGCATTTGCCCCGTGTACATTGATGGTGTACAAGAAAAAAGATGCGGATGAAATCGTCATGGGATTTCCGGGAGTCTATAACTGGATGAGCAGTGCCCGTGTCACCGATCCGGAAGCTAAATCGGTATTGCTTCAGGCTCAAAAAGATTTTGAAGCGGTTTTGAAAACGACTCTAGAGTAGTGTGTGCCGTTTAATAAAATTTATAGAAAAACAGACCTGAGCTTTTTATACATATTGCTCAATGTAGGGGGATTCATAGGGGTAGACGATCTTCAATTGATTAATTTTTAATCAACTTTTTTTCTTTAAATCGTAAGAAAAAGGGTATAATCGGGATATTTTGCCTCAAATAGGCACACGCAGAGAGATTCATGCCGTTAACATTAATCGAGGAATCACAGCATATCGTGCTGATTGCCCACAAAAATCCCGATGCCGACTCTTTGGGTTCGGCGTGTGCGTTTTATTCCTATCTGCTCCGTCTGAACAAAAAAATCACCCTTTTTTGTGCCTCCAAAGAGATCCATCCGAATTTGAGGTTTTTGCCGTGGAGTGAGAAACTGACCGATCGTTTTCCCGAAGATGC
>JACXUE010000150.1 GCA_014764075.1 Sulfuricurvum sp. | reverse complement strand
TAAATTCCGGAAGTTCACGTCCAAAATGACCATAAGCGGCTGTTTTACGATAGATAGGACGGATGAGATCAAGCGATTCGATGATCCCTTTGGGGGTAAGATTAAAAAGCTCTCTTACACAGTTCTCTAGTTTCTCTTCGCTCACTAGGGCAGTTCCGTGAGAATTGACCATGATCGAGATCGGTTTCACGACACCAATCGCGTAAGAGACTTGGATCGTTGCCCGCTCGCACGCACCTGACGCAACAAGGTTTTTAGCAACATAACGGGCGGCATAGGCGGCTGAACGATCCACTTTGGTCGGGTCTTTTCCGCTAAACGCACCGCCTCCGTGGGGACATGCTCCGCCGTAGGTATCGACGATGATTTTACGCCCCGTAAGACCCGCGTCCCCTTGTGGACCTCCGATGACGAACTTTCCGGTCGGATTGATATGGAAAACGATATTCGGCGACATCAATTCTGAGGGGATCACCTTTTTGATAACCTCTTCGATCACATCGGCATGGAGTTTTTCTTGGGAAATTTCCGGAGCGTGTTGCGTAGAGACGACGACGGTTTCAACACAAACCGGTTTGTCATCGACGTATTTAATGCTTACCTGAGTTTTACCGTCGGGGCGTAGGTAGGGGATGATCCCCTCTTTGCGCACCTGTGCCAAACGCTCTGCAAGACGATGGGAGAGGTAGATTGGCAATGGCATCAATACATCGGTCTCTTTACACGCATAACCGAACATGAGGCCTTGGTCTCCCGCTCCGATTTCGCCGCTCTCTTGGTCGACACCTTGGTTAATGTCAGGAGATTGCTCTCCGATTCCGTTGAGTACGGCGCATGAACGATAATCAAAACCATACGTTGCATCGGTGTAGCCGATTTCGCGAACCACTTGGCGGGCGATCTCTTGCATCGGTGCGTACGCAGTCGTTTTGAGCTCGCCGGCGATGACGCAAAAACCGTTGGAGACGAGTGTTTCACACGCTACACGTGACGCAGGGTCATGTTCGATGATGTAATCCAAAATAGCGTCACTGATTTGATCCGCCATTTTATCGGGATGCCCCTCGGTAACCGACTCAGAGGTGAAAATGTATTCTTTAGGCATAAATATCCTTGAAGGAAATGGTAAATTTGTGATTAGAGCGGATTATACCGAATTAGTGTTTTAAGTTTTTTAAGTGCTGCAGATAGTCTCTTTCCCAAAAGAAATCGATCCAATCGGTAGCTTCGTGGAGAGAAAAATCGGGTTGAACCAGTGCGGTTTGTTTGGTAAAAAGGGTTGCTGTTTTAAAAACGATTTCCGGATGCTTTGCTTGTAATTCACCCAAAAGGGCATGAAGCGTTTTACCGCTGTCGACGATATCATCGACAATCAAAACCCTCTTGGAAGCGCTTAGATCGCAACTTCCTAAAATACTCACCCCTTCGCGTTGTTTCATGCCATCGTAGCTCTCTGCACGGATACTTTGGAGGTTGCGAATGTTCAAACTCATAGCAAGTGCATGACCTAAAGTTACTCCTCCGCGTGCTATGGCTAGGATCGTATCGGCTTTGAAAGATTGACATTGTCGGGTGAGCAGTTCGAGATCGTTTAAAAAGTGTTCATAGGTATAGGTTATCATGGTGCAATCATACCATAAGGGCGCCTGCGCTATAATGTAAGGATTAATTTTTACAAAAAGGCTACTGAATTGAAAAAGTTAGCTATTATCGGTCGTCCCAATGTCGGCAAAAGTTCCCTCTTTAATCGTTTGCTAAAACAGCGAGATGCGATCACCTCTGAGCAAGCCGGAACTACCCGCGATGTCAAAAAACGGGTTGCCGTGGTGCTAGATAAAGAGGTGGAGATCCTCGATACAGGAGGGCTTGATGAGGGGTGTGAGCTCTATGAAAAAATCAAAGAGAAATCGCTCAAAGCGGCACATCAAGCCGATATCATCCTCTTTATGGTGGATGGTAAAAGCCTCCCTGAAGAGGATGACAAAAAACTTTTTTACGAGCTTGAATCGATGGGCAAAGCGATCGCCCTTGTCGTTAATAAAATCGACAACGACAAGATGCAGGAAAAACTGTGGGAGTATTACGCGTTTGGAACGGAGCGGATTTTTGGTATTTCGGTAGCCCATAACCGCTCGATTTTGCCGCTCCTTAACTGGATCGCTTCGCAATTGCCTGAATCCTCGATCGTTACTCCTGAGGCAGAGGTTGTCGAAACGGATGATGAGATGGATGGTTTTGATGCGGCGATGAGCGCCTCCTATGATGATGAGTGGGAGGATAAGGAAGAAGATGAAAAAGAAGAGGATGGATTCTTTTTCCCAGAAGGGGATGATCAAGAAGATACCTCGATCGAAGCACTCGAAGAGGTGTATCGCGGAATCGTCAAAGAGTACGAACCAGGTGATACCGATAAAATGAAAGTGGCAATCATCGGTCGTGTCAACGTCGGAAAAAGCTCACTTCTTAATGCGCTTCTTGGAGAAGACCGATCGGTAGTGAGCTCGGTTGCGGGGACGACGATCGATCCGATTGATGAGACAGTAGAGTATAACGATAAACAAATCACGTTTATCGATACGGCTGGGATTCGGAAACGGGGGAAAATTTTCGGGATCGAGAAATACGCTCTGATGCGTACCGAAGAGATGCTAGAGACGGCAGACATCGCGCTGTTGGTGTTGGATGCCTCGCAACCGTTTATGGATTTGGACGAGAAGATCGCGGGGTTTGTTGATAAAAATCGCCTAGCATGTTTGATCGTCCTCAACAAATGGGACTTAGCACCCAAAGAGGATTA
>JACXUE010000149.1 GCA_014764075.1 Sulfuricurvum sp. | reverse complement strand
ATTAAGGAGGCGTTTTTATGTTTTTCCCTTCACTGAGAATGATTGCGACGACCGATGTGATCAAGGTGGATATTCATGCGAGTATTCAAGACGCTCTGAAAAAAATGCATGAGTACAACCATCGAAGTGTTGTCGTCGTTAATGGAGTGTTGCATCATCTCATCACATCAAAAGATATTATCGGGCTTCGTCTCCAAGGAGTCGACCTTTCCACCCCCCTTTCACAGGTTGAACTGCGTATTCTGCCGGTATTGGATAAAGAGAGCAATGTCATTACTGCATTGAATCTTACCCGTGATATGGATCAGCACATTTGTGTTTGTAATGAGAATGGGACTCTCTATGGTTTGGTCACTAACAGCGACATCGTTGCCAGTGTCGATCCTCAGGTGATTCTTGACACTCTTGAAATCGGGACGGTATTCGATCGGAAATTCGGTTTTCGGAGTCTTTCTGTCGAAGCAACTATGGATGCGGTTTTGGCTTTGATGAAAGATGCCCCGACCGATTGCGTCATTATTCACCGTGACAGCATCCCTGCTGGGATCGTCACCTCTAAAGATATATTGAAGTTTATCGACGATGAGGTGTGCCATACGGTGAAAGTTGAAAGTGTCATGTCTTCGCCGATTGAGACACTCCCTGCTTCTACCTCAATCAGTGAAGCGTTGCAATTTATCAAAGAGCGCCATTACAAACGGATCGTGGTCGTCAACGACGGAGGTGAGATTCTTGGGATTGTGACTCAGCAGGATCTCATATCCCGCACCTATCTCAAATGGTCTCAATTGGTTAATGAACATTTTGAACAGTTTCAGGAGCTGACTGAACTGTTGCAGCAAAAAAACCGCCATCTGGCATCATTGGCGATGCATGACCCTCTGACAGGGATCAGTAACCGCCACATGTTTGCGGAGCTTTACGAAAAAGAGCTTGCAATGCTCAAACGGTATAACGGCAAGCTTTCGCTGGTGATGATCGATCTAGATCACTTTAAACATGTCAATGATACGTATGGACATAACATCGGAGACTCTGTTCTCAAGGAGTTTACTCAGATCGTTTTGCAAATGATACGCGAAGCAGACTTTTTTGCCCGATGGGGAGGGGAGGAGTTTGTTTTGCTGTTGCCCGAAACGATGTGTGATCAGGCATTTATTGTTTGCGAAAAAATCCGCCTTCAAGTTGAAAAATACACTTTTAGAGAGGTTGGACAGGTCACTTGTTCGATTGGGATGACCGAAATCGATGCGACCGATACCCTCGAAAGCGGGATTGAACGTGCGGACAGGGCGCTCTATGAAGCCAAACGGTTGGGACGGAATCAGACGATGAAATGCGAAAGCGGTCTTGATCACCCAAAGGAGAGTGGATGAACACCGTCACACTTCATGATATCCTCTCTAGTAAAATCGTCACCATGAGAACTCAGGAGACGATAGCAAAATCGCTTGAATTGATGTCTGAAGAGGGGATTAGCTCGGTTGTTGTCATCGACGAAAATGCTCATCCAGTCGGTATATTTACCGAGCACGACGCACTCAAAATTGTTGCTGATGCAATCGATACTACGAGAAGCATCGATGAGGTGATGACGACTGAGCCATTTTGTGTCATTCATACGATGCAAATGCACGATGCCTACGCACTGATGGATGAAAAACGTTTCCGCCATCTGGTTGTGACCGATGAAGAGGGGATTTTTGTCGGGGTTGTCACGGAGGGAGATTTTCTTCGCCATATTGGGCTTGATCATCTGACACAGTTCAAGAGAGTTCATGATGCGATGAGCGGCTCTCCTTTGATTGTCGAATTACAGACGAATGTGCATGAAGCTGCCCTTTTGATGAACGAGCAACGTTGCGACTATGCCGTAGTGTTGAACGGAACCCGTCCGGTAGGGATCGTGACCGAACGCGACATCGTCCGACGAATGGCTATCAAGGCTCCTATTGCCGAGGAAAAAGTTCACGATTTGGTGCGGAACGATATTCGTTTGGTTCATAAAGATGTCCCTTTGCAGGAAGCGGCGTCCATCATGGAAGAACACGGCGTCCATCAGCTGATTGTTGTGGACGAATACAGCAATCTGGCCGGTCTTTTGACCCGCCATGATCTGCTACACGCGGTACACGGAGCTTACTTCGAGTATTTGTTTAGGGTCATCGATCAAAAAAGTGCCGCTATTTCGAGAATGCATGAACGGAAAAAAGAGCTGATCGAACAGAAAAAAGCGTTTGAGTTGAGCACTGTTAAATTACAAAAAATATTTGAAGCGCTGCCGTATGGGTTATTGGTGATCGATGCTCAAACCCTCAAAGCGGTAGAGTTCAACTGGGCTGCTCATGAACAGCTCGGATACAGTGCGGAGGAGTTTGCAACCCTGTCGGTTCATGATTACGAAGCGATTGAAAAGCCTGAAGAGACGCTGAAACGAGCCAAAAAGCTTCAAGAGCAAGGGCGGGATACTTTTGAGACGGTGTATCGGAAAAAAAATGGAGATTTGATTGATGTATGGGTCAACGTCATTGCCGTAAACCTCGAAGATCGTCCCCATATCATAACCGTCTTTGGCAACATTACCGAGCTGAAAGAGGTTCAAGAGTCTCTCATTGAGAGCAGAAAGGCGTTTGAACGGCAAAGCAATTTTTTGTATACGCTTCTCAACTCGATTCCCGATCTGATCTGGCTAAAAGATCCGAATGGGGTCTATTTGGCCTGCAACCGGATGTTTGAGCGCCTTTACAATGCATCGGAAGCCAGTATTCTGGGGAAAACCGATTTTGATTTCGTCAATCCCGAACTGGCACAGTTTTTCCGCGATCACGAC
>JACXUE010000148.1 GCA_014764075.1 Sulfuricurvum sp. | reverse complement strand
ATTCTCTATCGATCCCGCATTGCGGATCGGTGAGGGTAAACCCAAAACCCTGCTTAAACTGATTGCTCATAACTACCTGAGCGATGAGATCATCAATCGCAAGAAAAAAGGGTTTTCCAACCCCTATATGGAGTGGTTGATCCAAAGCGATCGAATCGGCTTAATCAAAGAGGTGAACGATAAGAGTGGGTTTTTTCACTCTGAAACGATCGATAAATACATCGAGATGGCTCGTCGCGGACGGTTCAAACAGCACGTCTGGGGACTCTATGTACTGAGTCATTGGATCAAGCGGGAGTTGTTGTAATGTCTACTTTTTCTCCATTAATAGCGCCAACTCCAAGGTTCCGCTGATGTAATTGGCGAAAAAGCTCATGATCCCCTCGTCTTTTTCGTTGAAATCGCCACTGTATTTGTTTAACAGTTGGATAACGCCGATCACCTCTTGGCGCGAACCGTAGATAGGGACAGCTAAGATATTGCGGGTAACGAATCCACTTTTTTCATCGATTTTGGCTAAAAAACGGCTGTCTTCATACGGATTGTTGACGATTTGTGCCGATTCTTGATGAACGGTATCCCCGACAATCCCCGAATTGATCCCGATAGCGATCCGTCCGATCCCGTCGCTCAGTTTCGTCCACAGCATCCCTTCCTTTTGATCGACCATAAAGATAGAGCACCGCTCGGCACCGACGATCGCTTTGGCTTCTTCGGCAATGATCGGCAGAGTCTCTTCGATGCGTGCGAGAGTGGCGAGCTTTTTTCCGAAATCGGCAATCCGTTTATAAATTTCTAAACTCATTCTATCCCCTTGCTCAAAAGTGTCGCTTCATCGTCAAAAAGCATGGCAAGCTCTAAATAACCGCTGATATAATGGGCGAAAAAGATCATAAATTTTGCGTCCTCTTGGCTAAAACCCCCTAATTTGTTGAGCAACTGAAAGATACCGATAATTTTACGATTGGAATCGAAGATCGGGATAGAGGCGATATTTTCGGTGACAAATCCGGTTTTATTGTCGATAGATTGGAGAAAACGTCCATCTTCATAAGGATTGTTTACCAGTATCGGCTTCCCCTCTTTGAGGGTATGTCCGACAATGCCGTCGTCTTGATGAACTATGATTTTTTGAACCCCGTCGGCAAGGGTAGTCCATAGCATTTGAAGCTTTGGATTGTAGATGAAGATTGAACACCTTTTGGCACCGCTCACCTTTTTGGCGTATTCGGAGATCATCGGAAGCCCTTCGCTGAGAGTCGAGCGTTTTAATAGCGATTGACCGAATTCAGCTAAAGCACTGTAAGAGGTTGAGGATATCATGACGTTGAACCTTGAAAAAAAGTTTTTGAAAACAAACAATAGTAGCGCTTAACGGGTAAAAAGTAAAGAAGTGGATAAGAGACCTGCCGATGAGTGGCAGGCGTTACGATTAAAGATTATGCTCTTTTTTGTATGCGATGATTATGGCGTATGCTTCGTCTTTAAGAAGCAATTTCTCTTTTTTGAGTTTTTCAAGCTCAAGATCGGTTAGAGGGATTTCCCCGTTTTCAGCTTTAGTGATTTCGTTATCAAGCTCGTTATGTTTGTCAAAAACTTTTAAAAAGTGTGCGTTTGCAGCGCCGTTTTCTTTCATATGAGTGATTACATCGCGGTATTCGTGCAACATCGGGAGTCCTTGCTGTGAAAATTTTGTGCAATTGTACCACTTCTTATTTTAAAATCCGTGGAAGTGTAATTCCCTCTTGCCCTTGGTATTTGCCGCTTTTGTCTTTATAAGAGGTTTCGCACATTTCATCCCCTTGTAAAAAGAGCACCTGAGCAATCCCTTCGTTGGCGTAGATTTTGGCCGGAAGTGGAGTGGTATTGGAAATCTCGATCGTGATATGCCCTTCGAATTCGGGCTCGAACGGCGTGACGTTGACGATTATGCCACATCGTGCATAGGTTGATTTACCTAAACAGATCGCTAAAACGTCACGGGGGATTTTAAAATATTCGACCGTACGTGCCAATGCAAAGGAATTTGGGGGAACAATACAGACATCTCCCACAAAATCGACGACGTTCATGTTGTCAAAATGTTTCGGATCGACCACCGTTGAATTAAGATTAGTAAAAATTTTAAATTCATTTGTGACACGAATGTCGTATCCATAGGAACTAAGACCGTAGCTAACGACCCCCAAGCCCACCTGATCTTCGCAAAACGGGGAGATCATCCCCTCGTTTAACGCCTTTTCTCGAATCCATCCGTCACTTTTCAAACCCATCTTCATATCCGTTGTTAATTTTATTTGTGGTAGTATAGCACATCTATTACCCTACATTTAGGAGCGTTTTCCGATGGATATGAAGCAAATCAAAGCACTTTTGCAGGAGTTTGACGCAAGTACTCTTTCAAAACTTAAAATTACTCAAGACTCTTTTTCAATCGAATTAGAAAAAAATGTGGATGTTGTTTCAGCGCCAGTAGGAGTGGCAACGGTCGCAGTTGCGGCTCCAGCTCCAGTAGTGGCTCCTGTTGCACTAGAAGCGGCTGTTTCAGCGGCTCCGACTGTAAGCGGCGATGTGATCGTGTCTCCGATGGTCGGGACATTTTATACCGCGCCGTCTCCCGATTCCGCACCGTTCGTCAAAGTTGGCGACCGTGTGAAAAAAGGGCAAGTGATTGCCATTTTAGAAGCAATGAAAATCATGAATGAGCTCGAAGCGGAATTTGATTGTGAAATTCTCGATGTTCTTGTCTCCGATGCGCAAGCGGTAGAGTACGATATGCCGCTATTTTCGGTTAAGAAGCTTTAAGCCATGGCGGAAATCAAACGTATTTTAGTAGCGAATCGCGGTGA
>JACXUE010000012.1 GCA_014764075.1 Sulfuricurvum sp. | reverse complement strand
AAATTCTTCCTCGACATCACTATTGATCTGTCAACACTTTTTAGTACGACCACTTTGGTACGACGTTCGATCTTCTTGTTGAGCCGATTCAGCACAACCAGTTCATTCATTCGATCCCCCATCTAAATATTATGAGAAGAAATACGATTTTCGTGCGAGTAATTTATTTATGCGCCATTGGATGATGGTTTAATACCGTCTCTTCAAGATTGCGCTTTTGGACATGGGTATATATCTGAGTCGTTAGAAGCGATGCATGCCCTAAAAGCTCTTGCACCACACGTAAATCGGCACCGCCGAGGATCAATGCCGTTGCATAGGAATGGCGAAGCGCATGGGGAGAAATACCCAAATATTTTTGGGTTATTTTAAAAACCGAAATCCGACTCAACGGTTCACCCCGATAATTGAGCCATAAATTCAAACGTTTGTATGGCTGTGCATCCTGATAAGCACGCAAGGCTTTCAACGCCTCAAGAGCAATAGGCACATAGCGCTCTTTCTCCCCTTTTCCGTGACGAATACGAAGCCATTCCCCCTCAATGTCTCCTTCATTCGCCATCAAACATTCACTCACTCGCACGCCGGTAGCGTATAAAAATAAGATCAAAGCATAATCGCGCAAACCGATCCAATCACTGCGATCAATCATCTTCAAACCCGATTGAATCGACTCATAAGAAAGGTATTTGGGGAGATTTTTTGGCACTTTTGCCAATGCGAATTTTGTCGATGCCGAATCAAACCGGTTTCGATGGCAAAAATCCAAAAAAGAGTTGAAAGAGGAGAGTTTGCGATTTAGCGTCCGTTTGTTACGATGATGCTCCAACGTACGAAAAATATCACTCGAATCGATCTCGACGAGACTTTTCCCCAAAGCGCTCTCAAGCTCGTTCAAATCAGATCGATACGCTTCAATCGTTCGGGAACTCAAAGCTTTTATGACAGTAATATACTCGATAAAAGCTTCTAGCTCTTTGGACATTATTTGATATTAATGTAGTGGTCGTCAAAATAGAAACGGCCATCACCTACAAAAATTTTGTTATCGCTATCCATATCGACATCATAAATATCATAGGACAACAGATTTTTCGTCAAAGCGATCATATACCCCTCTTGTTCCAGAGCATAGACACGATCGCTTTGGACGCTGAGCCCTACAAAATGGGCGAACGGGAATTTCTTTTTCGCCTTGAACTGCAACGTTGGGCTGAGCGCGATAATTTCCCCTTGTTTCGTTGTCAACCAAATCCCCTCGGAAGTATAAGCAATATTGCGGATCTCGTATTTTTCACGCGACTCTTTTTGAGACAATGCCAAAACTCCGGTTCCCGTCGAAGCGACCAAATGGTTATCGATAACGTTCAGATAGGTGATATTATTGAAATATTCCGCCGAACTTACGACTACCGAACGAAGAACTTGTTTGGTCTCTGAGTTTACGATCACGATTTTCCCATCAAGGGTTAGAAAAAGGACCAACTCTTTCAAAAAATAGGGGTTGGCGATACGGGCATCAACCGCAATCGGAGCGTTCCCGCTCTCTTTAAAAAGAAGTTTTTTGCTCTCCAAAGAGTACAAAGCCATCTCATTGTTTGCAAACAACACTGCTACCGTATCGTTTTGGACACTGGCGGCGGCAACGCCCCGCTTCAACTCCAGCGTAATTTTTCCTTCGGTTCCATCCGATGGGAAAAGAACCAAATTCCCCTCCGGACTTTCGCTGATGACCCAATTCTCATCGGCATTGAGCAAACGGTACTCTTGGGGGATTTTGATTTTTTTCTCACCCTCTTTGCTCAATACAATTCCATTCTCCAGCAAAGCTGCGGACGATGTGCTTTGGACAATCGATGCACTCAAATGTCCGGCATTACGCCACTCCCCTTTGACATTCTCGGGTTTGTAGACCTCTTTGTGGGAGCATCCACTCAAAAGCAACAATCCAGCCAAAGATAAAGCGATCAAAGAAAATTTCATTATTTTACTCCGTAGTGAGAAAGGGCTTGAGCGACTTGAAACAACGGTGAATTTTGATCGATTTGAGCAATTTTTTGGTGTGCGGCTTTAACATCCCCTTTTTCAATCAACGTAACGGCAATCTCAATCAATGCCATATCTTTATAAAGGGCGCCTTGCTTTTTAGTGTATTGTTCCAATGCGCGTATATCTCCTTTGATCGCAGCCGCTTCATACGATGCAATATCGCCGATACCGAATGCTTGAGAGTTTTTCAACCCTTCCAAAGCGCTTACGTCGCTATTTGAAACTGAGCGTGAAAGTTTCCACACATCGTATAATTCCGGATTGTCGTTTTTCAATGTTTCTTCCGCTGTTTTGTCAGACGGATTGGTCAATAACACATTTAATGCCGCATTTGAACTCTCGATTTTTGCGTTTGCATAACTATTGTATCCGACCGTTCCCGCTACGACCAACAATGATCCTACAACCAATGCGATCAACGGTTTTTGGTACCGCTTGACAAAACGCTCCGTACGAATTGCACTCTCAAAAAACTTCTCTTCAGAATTCAGCCCCTCTTTGAGGGCTTCCATATTCTCTTTTAGACTCAAAACGGCTCCTGTCTTTCACTGGCTTCTTATAGCGATAATCATATCTTACGCTACGTTAAAGTTAAGTAAACCTTTTTTTAGGGTACAATTATTCTCATAAATTTATCACGAATTAGGTTAACCATGCAAATCGATGAAGCACTACTCCAAAGACTGGAGAAACTCTCCTACCTCCGAATACCGCTAGAAGATCGTCAAGAGATGATCGCTCAGCTTAGCAAAATCGTCTCCTTTGTCGACAATCTCTCCGAACTCTCCACCGAAGGGGTCGATGCAACCTTTGCAATGTCGGATGTTGCTACACGTTTGAGAGAAGACAAGGGCATTGTCGATAGAGCCATCAATGACGATATCTTATCGCATGCTCCCTATGCGTCAGAGCATTTTTTCATCGTTCCTAAAATTATCGAGTAGATTATGACGCACGTTTATGGTATCAAAAGCTGTAGCAGCGTTCAAAAAGCCCTGAAGTATTTAGACTCTCGCGGCGTTTCCTATACCTTTCACGATTTCAAAGCAAAGCCTGTTTCACGCAATACCGTCGAGGCATGGGCTTCCAAATCTCCCTTATCGATGTTACTGAACACCAAGGGGACTACCTACAAAACCTTAGGGCTCAAGTCCCTCGATCTTGACGAAAATGACAAAATCGAATGGATGAGCAACCACAATCTTTTGATCAAACGCCCCGTTATTGAGCATAACGGTACCTTGATCGTCGGTTTCGATCCATCTTACTACGAAGGAATCTTTCAATCATGAACGCATCATTGGATATCTACAAGCTTCTCAAAAGCGTCGTCGCTTATAAAGCGTCCGATCTTCACCTCGTTAGCCGTTCCGAACCTCAGATTCGCATTGACGGTCGTCTTGTAGCACTGAATCTCCCTGTACTTACAGGACTCGATATCGAAAAAATGGCCTATTCTCTGCTCACGGAGAAACAGAAGAAAGCATTTGAGGAAGATAATGAGCTCGATTTTTCGATCGTTATCCCCGATGTTGGTCGTTTCCGTGCCAACTACTACAAAACGATGGACGATATCGCATGTGCGTTTCGTATCATTCCCGTCACGATCCCCTCTTTGGATGATTTGAACGCCAAAAAAATATTTAAAGAACTCATCAAGCGGGAAAAAGGGCTTATCCTCGTGACCGGTCCTACCGGAAGCGGTAAATCGACCACCCTTGCTGCAATGCTCAATGAAATCAACCTCAATGAAGCACGCCATATCATCACAGTCGAAGATCCGGTTGAGTTTGTTCACACGAACAAAAAATCTCTCTTTTCCCACCGTAACATCGGTACCGATACCCGAAGTTTCTCGGCGGCACTCAAATACGCCCTTCGTGAAGACCCGGATGTTATCCTCATCGGGGAGATGCGGGATAAAGAGACCATTGCAGCCGCACTCACGGCCGCAGAAACGGGTCACTTGGTTTTTGGAACCCTCCATACCAACTCCGCCCCACAAACCATCAACCGTATCATCGACGTTTTCAGCGGTGATGAGCAGCCTCAGATTCGTGCGCAGCTCTCCACCTCTTTGATCGCCGTTATCTCTCAAGCGTTGTTACCGAAAATTGGGGGCGGACGTATCGCTGCACAAGAGGTGATGATCACGAATCCGGCAATTGCCAACCTAATCCGTGAAGATAAAGTACACCAACTCTATTCCCAAATGCAGCTCAATCAGCAGGGAACGAGTATGACAACACAGACTCAAGAGATCGTAGAATTCTTGCGTAAAAAATTAATCACAAAAGAGACGGCAATTCAATATTCCAATAAACCCGATGAACTTTTACGGATTATTGAATCATTATAAATCAATTTCAAGCCTCTTAATCCTCCCCTCTCAAAAGGGGAAATCTTAAAAATAATTTCAAAACTCTGCACGTTAACACTTCTTTATGGAACTTAGCGTCCCAAATAGTTTACAATTAGTTATTATGAAGCATGAACTATTACTAAAATCCCATCACCTCAAAGCAACGCCTCAGCGTTTGGCGATTATCGATCTTATGCACCATTGCGGACACATCAGCATTGAAGATCTATTTCATTCGATACGCCAACAATTCTCATCCATTTCTCTTGCTACATTATACAAAAATGTGCACACGATGATGGATGTTAATTTGATTCGTGAAGTGAAAATTCCGGGTCAAAAAACAAAATATGAAATTAAAAAAGAGTCTCATACCCATGTGATGTGTAAGTGCTGCGGTGAACTAAAAGATATCCCTTTTAACCCAAATACTCTACTTCAAACGTCTATGGATCTTTGCAATTATCAGGCTAAAGAGGTTTCGATAGTGATCTCAGGAATTTGTCCGGAGTGTCAGAAAAAATAAAAAGAACAAAGGCATCTATCCATTCGTGATCAGCCGGTCGAACCATGAACACCCTTCGACAAAGCTCAGGGTGAACGGAATAATTAACGATGTGCTTCTTTGAGGGTATCAGCGATCAAGAATGCCAATTCTAACGATTGATCGGCATTAAGACGCGGATCACAGTGGGTGTGATAACGGCTTTTGAGGTTCTCTGAAGTGATCTCGAACGATCCCCCTAGACATTCGGTAACATTTTTACCGGTCATCTCCAGATGTACCCCTCCGGCATATGTACCCTCTGCTTTGTGTACTTGGAAAAACTGTTTCATCTCTTTGAGCACCTGTTCTACTGGACGGGTTTTATAACCGTTACTGGTGATGGTATTGCCGTGCATCGGATCACAGCTCCAAACCACTTTTTTCCCTTCACGCTCGACAGAGCGGATCAATGCAGGCATCCCATCTGCCACTTTATCTGCCCCCATACGGACAATGATATTCAACCGTCCCGCTTCGTTTTCAGGGTTTAAAATATCACACAAACGGATCAAATCTTCAGGATCCAACGACGGACCCGCTTTAACGCCGATGGGATTTTTGATCCCGCGCATAAATTCGACATGGGCACCGTCAAGTTGTCGCGTACGATCACCGATCCAAAGCATGTGCGACGATACATCGTACCAGTCACCCGTCAATGAGTCTTGACGGGTAAACGCCTCTTCGTAGTTGAGGAGCAATGCTTCGTGCGAGGTGAAAAAATCGGTTTCGCGTAGTGCTTGAAATTTATCAGACGTAATTCCACATGCCGCCATAAAACGGAGAGAGTCATCGATTTGGCGAGAGAGTTCTTCGTATTTGCGGGTCATTTCGTTTTGTCCGACAAATCCGAGATTCCACGCATGTACTTGATGCAAATCGGCCAATCCCCCTGTCGCAAATGCACGAAGAAGATTGAGCGTTGCCGCCGATTGGTTATAGGCTTGAACCATACGATATGGATCGGGAACACGGGCTGCTGCATCAAAATCGACACCGTTAATGATGTCTCCCCGGTAACTTGGCAACGTAACGCCATCAATCGTTTCCGTATCGGATGAACGAGGTTTAGCGAATTGTCCGCCAAGACGACCCACCTTCACGACCGGAACACCTCCTGCAAACGTCATCACCACCGCCATTTGCATCATTACTTTGAAAGTATCACGAATATTGTGGGCATGAAACTCTGAAAAACTCTCGGCGCAATCGCCCCCCTGAAGCAAAAATGCTTTTCCCTTGCACACATCGGCAAGATTCTTTTTGAGTGTACGTGCTTCACCTGCAAACACAAGTGGCGGATAGTTACGAAGCTGTGTTTCGATTTGTTCCAACAAAGCAACATCCGGATAAGTAGGTTGCTGCTTAATCGGTTTTTCTCTCCAGCTGGATCGACTCCAAGTGCTCATTGGTTCTCCTACGTGCTAATGCACCGTATTATTAGTGGACGAATTTTATCCATTTATCCTAAAATAGGACTGATTACAACTTTCAAAAGTTAGATTTATGTTTGAAAAAGTATAATGGCATTCATTTTAGCGAGATCTGTTAGAGTTTTAAATCCAATCCGTATAGATTACACATTGACAAGGCAGAGATGATGGAAAATAGCCAAGCACACCCTTTATTAGTACATTTTTGCAAAAAGCTATCTACTCAACTAGAGTCCCTCAGCATGCGCCAAGGCGCTATCGATCCTTCTGAATTCGCAGAACTTGTCGCAATGGCTACGCATGAAGTGATTGATTCCTTCATCTCCGGAGAATACAACCTTGCAGCTTACCGAAACTCAGCCGCTGAAGAATACAAGGAACTTGCCGAGCAAAGTATCCAATTCTACATACAAACCAGTGAAAAAATCGGACAAATTAGCGATCAACAAGCCATAGTCCTAAGTGAAAGTACCAAGGACTCCCTTATTGATTTAAGAGCCATAACAGAGAAATTTAGTGAAATCCAAAACCATCTAAGTGACGAGGTTGCACGTGCAAACGATGTAATCCGTTTCCTCATAGAACAGGTTAAATCGTTAGAGATGAAAACTTCTCTCGATCCGCTCACCAAAGTATTCAACCGCTATGCCCTCCAAGAACATCTCAAAGTGATTTTAGAAAAAGAGAAACTTGATTTCGATATTTTCGCATTGATGATCGATGTCGATAATTTTAAAATGATCAACGATCGATTCGGTCATATAGCCGGGGATAAAGTTCTCATTTTCATCGCTAAAATTCTCCAAAAAGCCCTTCGTGAGGGAGATCATGTCTACCGTTTCGGTGGAGAAGAGTTTATAATCCTCCTCAACCGAACCGATTTAGAAGGGGCGAAATTAGTTGCCGAACGGCTTCTCAACCTTTGCCGAAACAACAAGCTTCTGTTTCAAAATCAACAAATAGCCGTGACACTCAGTATCGGGCTTACCAAAATCCTCAACAACGACACCGTCGATCGTATTATTGAACGTTCAGACACTGCATTATACCGTGCCAAAAACAACGGCAAAGATCAGTATGAAATGGAGCTTTAATGGATTTGAATTCTTTTGACCTTGCCATAGGATCAATCGTTTTACTTTTAGGATTGAAAGGATTGCTCAATGGTTTTTCCAAAGAGGTATTCGGTCTTGCGGGAATCGTCGGAGGAGTTTATGTTGCTTCCCATTTCGGCGGAATTATCGGCAAATTTTTAAGCGACACCCTTTTTCACTTTAAATCGACTATGGCGGTCAATCTTGTCGGCTTTATCTTTGCGCTCGGTATTTTTTGGCTTTTAATGATCGCTTTGGGCGCAGGGTTTAAAAAACTAAGTTCTTTGAGCGGATTAGGACCATTGGATCGGGCACTGGGGTTTATTGTCGGAAGCAGCAAGTTTTTTTTTATCCTCTCTATTATCGTATATGCCCTCTTCAGCGTTAGCGCTATACATGAGAACTTCAAAGACAAAATGGCTGACAGTTATTTTTATGAACCGATGTATGCCACTGGGGATTTCATTCTCCATATCGAAACCGACGATGTCACATCTTTGATGAATAGCAACAAAGGTGATACAAATACATCCATAAAGGAAAAACAACAATGGGTCAACTAACCGATTTTACCGAACGAACCATTGAATATAACAAACTATTGGCCGATTTTAAACTCTTACTCAAAGCCAACGGATTAAAATTCACCATTCAGCGCGAAGTGATTTTGGAGATCCTCTATAACTCAGATGAGCATCTAACTCCAGAAGCACTCCACCATCTGATTCAAGAGAAACATCCAGGGCTAAATACCGGTATTGCAACGGTCTATCGGACCCTTTCACTTCTTGAAGACTCCAATATGGTCACCTCGCTCTCTTTTGGTGCCCAAGGGAAAAAATACGAGCTAGGAGCGAAAGATCATCACGATCATTTGATCTGTACCCAATGCGGAAGCATTCAAGAGTTTGTAGATGAAGCGATAGAGACACGTCAGCAAGAGATTGCCAAAGCACTCGGATTTAAAATGAGAGAACACTCCATGCAGATTTACGGCATTTGTCAAAATTGCCAAGACAACCCCAAACAATAAGAAAGGAACACCATTGGCATTCGAAAACCAATACGTACAACAGCGAATCGAAAAAGCTGAAGCGCTTCGTGCCCTCGGAATCGATCCCTATGCGAACCACTCCGAACGCAATACCACCATCGAAAAATTCCACAACGTCAACTCCGATCTCTTTCATACTGAAGAGAAACGGAACGAAAACCGCCACTATATCGTTGCTGGTCGTATCAAGCTCTACCGTTTGATGGGTAAAGCAAGTTTCGTCAAAATTGAAGATGAAAGCGGAATGCTCCAAATCTACATTGCACGCGACAACCTCCCTGAAAATTTTTACAACGACGTTTTTAAAAAACTGATTGAAGTGGGCGATATTATCGAGGTGAGCGGCTATCCGTTTATTACTCAGCACGGGGAGCTCTCTCTTCATGCCAATTCGTTGAGAATTTTGACCAAAGCGATCTCCCCGCTTCCGGAGAAATTCCATGGGATTAGCGACAAAGAGATGCGTTATCGTCAACGCTACCTTGATTTGATTATGAATGCCGAAGTACGGAAGACGTTTCATATCCGTTCTCGCATCATCAGTTTAACCCGACGATTTTTTGAAAATAAAGGTTTTTTAGAGGTTGAAACCCCGATGATGCATCCGATCGCAGGCGGTGCCAATGCCAAACCGTTCGTCACCCATCACAACGCTCTTGGGGTCGATCGTTATTTGCGTATCGCCCCCGAACTCTACCTCAAACGTCTGATCGTCGGCGGATTCGAAGCGGTATTCGAGATTAATCGTAACTTCCGTAACGAAGGAATGGATGCGACCCATAATCCAGAATTCACCTCGATCGAGTTTTACTGGGCTTATAAAACCTACAAGGATTTGATCGAAATTACCAAAGAGTATTTTGAGTATCTGTTTGACCATCTCAATCTACCCAAACGTCTTCCCTATGGTGACTTGGAAGTCAATTTTGACCAATTCACCGAGATTGAACTCGTCAAAAGTCTTAGCGTGATCGGCGGAGTTCCCGAAGCAATCGTCAACGACAAAGAGGCAATTTTAGCCTTTTTGAGATCCAAAAATCTCGAAGCCAACGCGGCGATGAACCTCGGACAGCTCCAAGGGGAACTTTTCGATGAATTCGTCGAAGCTAAACTCATCAATCCGACATTCATCACCCACTATCCGGTCGAAATTTCGCCGTTGGCACGCCGCAACGATGAGCGTCCTGAACTAACGGATCGTTTCGAACTCTTTATCGCCGGACGCGAAATTGCCAACGCATTTAGCGAGCTCAACGATCCGATCGATCAGCTGCAACGTTTCGAAGGTCAAATGGCGGCTAAAGATTCGGGAGATGACGAAGCACATGAAATGGATGAGGACTTCGTTACCGCACTCAGCTACGGCATGGCTCCAACGGCGGGGCAAGGGATCGGAATCGATCGCCTCGTCATGATGCTCACCAATCAACACTCAATCCGAGACGTATTGCTGTTCCCGGCAATGAAACCTTTACACAACAACCCAAACCAACACGGAGAAGAAGAATGAGTTTTCTAAAAGAATTCGACAACGAAATTTATACCCTTTGCGTTCATGAGCTTGAGCGCCAAAGTGATCATTTAGAGATGATCGCTTCTGAAAACTTTACACTTCCAGCTGTCATGGAAGCGATGGGCTCAGTATTTACCAACAAATACGCTGAAGGATACCCTGCTAAACGGTACTACGGCGGATGTGAATACGCTGATGGCGTAGAGCAACTTGCGATCGATCGTGCCTGCGAACTCTTCGGATGTAAATTTGCCAATGTTCAACCCCATTCAGGTTCATCAGCTAACGGTGCGGTCTACGCCGCATTGCTCCAAGCGGGAGATAAACTTCTCGGTATGGATCTCAGCCACGGCGGTCACTTGACCCACGGATCAAAAGTGAGTTTTTCGGGGAAAAACTACCACAGTTTCTCGTACGGTGTAGAGCTTGACGGTCGTATCAACTATGATCGCGTCATGGACATTGCCAAAATCGTTCAACCGAAAATTATTATATGCGGTGCTTCTGCCTACGCTCGTGAAATCGATTTCGCTCGTTTCCGTGAAATCGCCGATGCGGTCGGAGCGATTTTGTTCGCCGACATCGCTCACATCGCAGGACTCGTGTGTGCGGGTGAACACCCAAGCCCCTTCCCATACGCCGACGTCGTAACAACAACAACTCATAAAACCCTCGCAGGACCACGCGGCGGCATGATCATGACGAATGACGAAGAGATCGCGAAAAAAATCAACTCGGCTATTTTCCCTGCTCTTCAGGGTGGACCATTGATGCACGTCATCGCAGCCAAAGCGGTCGGATTCAAATATAACCTCTCTGCGGAGTGGAAAGTGTACGCCAAACAAGTCAAAGCGAATGCGGCAGTATTGGCAAAAGTATTGATGGAACGGGGCTACGACATCGTCAGCGGCGGAACGGACAACCACCTCGTCCTTGTATCGTTTTTGAATAAACCGTTCAGCGGCAAAGATGCCGATGCGGCACTTGGACGGGCGGGAATCACCGTCAACAAAAACACCGTACCAGGAGAGACCCGTTCTCCGTTCGTTACATCAGGTGTTCGTATCGGAAGCCCTGCTCTCACATCACGCGGTATGAAAGAAGCGGAATTCGAACTCATCGCGAACCGTATCGCCGATGTATTAGACGATATCGAAAATGAGGTCAAACAAGCCGTGATCAAAGAAGAATTGAAAGCATTGGCTAAAAATTTCGTGATTTACAACCAACCGACATATTAATTCTGCCCCAAAGGGGCAAGCTTTAGTGCCTTAGCGGCTAGCGTAGAGTCGGGGACTTTGTTCCTGACACGTATTATATTTAATAAAAAAGGACTTACCCGATGACATCAATGGATATGAAACTGATCAAAATGCTTACCGATCACTATTGGTTAAAGCATGATACGGTTGTCAATAAACTTGATTTCAAGGGGCGAACTTTTTTTAACAAATACGAAAAAATCGATAAAACACTTACCCAAGCGATCATCGATCAGCACCTCAAAAAGCAAATCACCGTTGCCCATTCGTTGATCAACAAATTTGATAAAGTCGAAAACATCATCATCGACTATAACGGCACCGATCCGCAACGTTTTTACCATAAAACCCAGCTCCTTCTTCGTGAAGAGGGTTTTATCAACTTCACCGCATTTGAGACCAAAACACCGGGACATTTGCATGTCTATATCCATAAAGGGCATACCACTTTACAAGAAGCCAATCAACTAGGTAAAATGATCTCAATGAAATTAGCCGCAAAACAACCAAAACAGTGGCGTATGTTTCCGACGCTCGATTTACCGTTGGAATACAATATCCTTAACCTTCCTTATGAAGTCTACGCCAAAGAGCGTGGTGCTTCATGGTCGAAACATATGTAAATCCTTCAGGAGAGAAAAATGGAAGAAAAAAACGAACTGAACGACATCATCCTTAACAAAAGCGGATCAGGTTCCAATACCAAAAAACTTTTGTTAGCGATAGCAGCACTGACCCTCATCTTGATCATTGTTTTGGTGATTATGAACTCACTTAAAAGCGAAAGCAACGAACCCTCACCTGAAGCTGCAGCTGTTCCTAAACCCTCTGCACCGACCGAAGTGATTGATGATCCGTTGTTTGAGCCGGTAGAGGTAATCCAAGAGGGAGCTAATGAAAGCACCACTCAAGATCTCGGTGAAATCGCTCAAAAAATCAAACAAGAGTCCTTCCAAAATGCTCCAGTAGCAGAGACAATGATCCCTGCTATACCGACTCCGGTACAACAACCGAAACCGGCCATACAAACCGCTCCGGCAAAACCACAGCCGGCTCTAAAACCGGTACGAAACGTTGTCAACACACCAACCATCAAAAAAGCCAAGCCAACCGAGGCGAAGCCAGCTGTTACAGCAGTATCGAAACCTGTTGCTGAACCAGTAAAAACAGCTGCTTCGGCATCACACACGACTACAACTCCGGCAAAAGCGGCAGCAACTCCGGTTAAAGAAAAAACTGCTGCCTCTAAACCAACCAAAAAAGCTGTCGATACAACCGGAACATACTATATTCAAGTCGGTTCATTCTCTAAAGAGCCGGATAAAAAACTCTTCGAGCGTCTCAATGCCAGTGGTCTTAAATACACAACCTCACCCAACGGTTCAATGACCAAAGTGATGGTTGGACCGTTCCAAGGTGAAAAAGCGGCACGTGATGTTCTGGATACTGTCAAACGTAACGTTGAAGCCGGTGCATACATCACAAAGGGGTAATGTGATCACTTCACACCATTTTTCTCTCGATCAATTTGCCCCTATCGCCGTCTATGAGAAGGCTAAGAGTCTTTTCCCTTCGGAAATGAGCTTTCTCTTAGAAAGCGCTGGTAACAGCAACGGCAACTATACGATCATCATTATCGGCGCACGGGAACGCCTTTGTTATGCCGACAAGAAAACAACCTATACCAATACCAACGGTGAAGAGCGTATCATCGATAACTCTCCGTTTGCCTTTTTAAAAGCGTACTATTCAGCGTTCGATCAGGTCTCTTACCGTGAGCAAGCCCGCCAACTCGGTGTCGGTTACATCGATGGATTTATCGGTTACATCGGATACGATATGGTTCAAGTTTTTGAACCGACCTTGGAAGAGTCAATGTCCGAACTCACCGATCAAACCCATATCCCCGATATGGATCTGATCCTCCCCAAACTCACCCTCGTCGTTTCACACAAAAATGCGACCATCACCATGCTCAGTTGTGTTGATGAAATGATCACACAGTTTCAAAGAATCGAATCAACCCTGAAATCTCCCTACAGCTATACACCTCTCAAACCGATTGACCACGATAACGGCGGAGAGTTTATCTTCACCAAAGAGCAATTTTTTGAGATGGTTGATAAATCCAAAGAGATGATCAAAAGCGGTGATGTTTTCCAAATTTTGATGACCAACCGCTATATCCGTCACGCACAGGTCGATCCGTTCAGTTTTTACCGTATCTTACGCCTTAAAAACCCCTCTCCGTACATGTATTTGATGGAGTATGAGGATTTCAGCATCGTAGGAAGCTCTCCGGAGGTGATGGTACGCCTCAATGAGGGTGATATTCTTCTGCGTCCGATCGCCGGAACGCGAAAACGGGGCGGCACAGAAGCGCGCGATTTGGAACTCGAAGAGGAGCTCCTTTCCGATCCCAAAGAGTTAGCAGAGCATTTGATGCTGATCGATTTGGGTCGCAACGATGTCGGACGGGTTGCCAAAACGGGAACGGTACGAGTCGAAGATATGATGCACGTCGAGCGTTACTCTCATGTCATGCATATCGTCTCGGACGTTCATGCCCAAATCGCCGACGATAAAGATATGTTCGATCTCCTCGCCGCTGTTTTCACTGCCGGAACCATGACGGGTGCTCCAAAAATCCGAGCAATGGAGCTGATTGCCGAATATGAAGGGATTAAACGGAGCTTCTACAGCGGAACTATCGGTTATTTCGGGTTTGACGGAAACATGGACAGCGCTATAACCATCCGCACCGCCATGATCAAACCTGATGCCGTTATTTTACAAGCGGGCGCTGGTGTCGTTGCCGATTCGGTGCATGAACTAGAGTACCTTGAAGTGACCAATAAATTGGGGGCATTGATGAGCACCCTGGATGATTTGGTGAATCCGCAATGAAGCATTTTAGTATCTTCGGCAATCCTGTCTTCCATTCGCGTTCACCATTGATGCATAATTCCGTATTTAAGACATTGAATATTTGTGCTTGCTACAGCCGTACTCACCTTATTGATGGCACACAGTTGCGGGATCTTTTTTTTGCAAAAGGGCTCAGTGGTGCAAATGTTACTGTTCCGCATAAAGAAGCGGCGTATCAGCAATGTGATGAAGTACGCGGAATTGCTAAAGAGATTCAAGCAGTCAATACCATTGTCTTAGAAAAAGGTCGTTTAATTGGCTACAACACCGATGCTGATGGTTTTATGTCGACTATCCAATCGTTCGGTCCGATTCGCAATGCCTTGATTCTCGGAGCCGGAGGAACCGCCCGTGCCCTTTCCATTGCACTACGTCACGGAGAAATCACGCCCACTATCCTCAACCGCTCATCCGGACG
>JACXUE010000147.1 GCA_014764075.1 Sulfuricurvum sp. | reverse complement strand
CTTTTTCACTTTTCCTTTGACCACATCACCCACTTTGTATTCCACTTTTTCCACCGGAGTATTCCCGCTCACAATCCCCTCGATATGATCGCGCGCCCCACGCAATCCGTCACGATTTTTTCCGGTGAGTTTGACGGACCCTTTTTTCTTGTCAATGTCGATCGTAACATCGAAACGCTCGATAATCTCACGGATCGTTTTTCCCGCTTGACCGATGATATCACCAATCAAACTCGGATCAATATGGAACAAATCGGTACTCGGTAACGTCCCCTCGTTCAGTTTGATATGATCTTCGCTACTCACCATAATATCGATAATGTGAGCGCGCGCTTCCGCAGCTTGATAAAGCGCCTCTTTAAGGACATCCAAATGGATCCCGCCGAGTTTGATGTCCATCTGCATCGCAGTAATCCCCTCTTTGGAACCCGCTACTTTGAAATCCAAATCCCCATCATGGTCTTCGAGACCCATGATATCAGTCAAAATAGCATGACGATCCCCCTCGCAAACCATTCCCATCGCTACACCGGCAATCGGATCGGCCATCTCGATATCTCCGGCACGCAATGCCATGTATCCGCCACACACCGTAGCCATCGATGACGAGCCGTTCGATTCGAGTATCTCAGAGACAAGGCGGATCGTTTGTCCGTTACGGACACACGCACCTTCTAGCGCCCGTTTTGCCAAGTTTCCATGCCCAAGTTCACGACGACGCGGCGCACCGATCGGCGAGGGTTCTCCAACACTGAACCCCGGAAAGTTATAATGCACCATAAACGCTTCGCTTTGCGTTCCGCTATCGGTGAGGTTTTCAAACATTTGGGCATCTTTTGCACCGCCGAGCGTCAAAACAACCAAAGCTTGCGTCTGTCCACGTGTAAACAACGCCGATGCGTGGGCACTTGGCAATACGTTCGTCTCGATACGGATCGGGCGAACTTCATTCAAAGCTCGTCCGTCGGCACGTACTTTTTCATCCAAAATTTGGGCACGCACCATGGAGCGTTTAACCGATTCGATCGCTTTTTTAAGCTCATGTTCATCCCATTGCGGTTTTTCAGCCATAATGGTTTTACGAATCGTGCGAAGTGCGGTGCTACGCTCCGTTTTCGCCATTTGGTTAATTCCCCGTTTTAAATCTTCGGTGTGGTTTGCACGGACATACTCTACCATCTCGCCGCTGATCTCACTCACAACTGTTTTAAGTTCAAACGGAGATTTGGCATGAGGTTTAAAGGCATTTTCATAGGCGGTATTAGCATCACAAAGTTCAGCCTGCGCTAATGTCAATACGCGGATCAATTCGTCTTCGCTCATCGCGTTGGAGAGGCGTACCGGAATGCTCTGAATTCCGCCTCCCATCTCCACCATCGGATCGACCATCGCTGCATCGACAACCTCAAACGTATCACTTCCCATCGTCTGCATCTCGATCATCAACATATCCTCTTTGCTCCCCGCAAGGTAGAGGTCAAGGGTGCTCTCTCCCAGTTGACTCAACGTCGGATTGATAACGATCTCACCGTCAATCTTGGCGACACGCACCGCACTCACCGAGTTGAAAATATCCACATCCGAAACATACAACGCTGCCGATGCGGCGTTTAGTGCGAGCACTTGCAGATCGGCTTCGGCGTCCGCGCTCAATACCATCACGGTAATTTGAATCGGGTTGGCAAATCCTTTGGGGAACAGCGGACGGAGCGAGCGGTCAACGATACGAGAGGTCAATGTCTCAAAATCGCTTGGCTTGGTTTCTCGCTTGATAAATCCCCCAGGGAATTTCCCAGCAGCATAGCTTTTCTCGACATACTGTACTGTAAGGGGGAGAAAATCTTCATCGACAAAATCGGTCTCATCAATAACTACCGTAGCCAATATAACGGTGTTACCGCATTTGAGCCACGCCGCTCCGTTAGCTTGCCCCGCTACTTGACCGAATGCGTACGACTCAGTCTTATTTTTTAATTTTAATTCAACGTTGTAATTCATCTCTTCTCTCCAAAATTGTCTCAATCATCTCTTCATCTACGGGGTTAAATTCATCATAGTAGTATCCCGTATCGATGTAATCGTCTATCTCTTGCAAACAAAATATCTCATCCACAATCGGATCGAGCGCTTCTGCAACACTGGTTGGGATGATCGGTGCTGCGACGTAAACCGCCTTCGCTTTTTGGGCAAACGCCGTTTTGATCGCACACATCAATTTTAGCCCCGTTTCACTCCCCTCATCGATCAAAAGAATCGTTTTTCCTTTCATCGATTTAAAATGCTCCCCTTTGCGATATTGGTAGATCGCACTCAAAATTTTCTCTTCATGTTTTCGGGTTGCTTCACCGTAGATATAGTCCACCTGTATCTCAAACGCTTCAACGAGTGCTTGATGGATAACGATCTCTTCGGTTTCACTCACACGCGCAAGTTCACACTCAGGGTTTTGGGGAGCGGTAATACCGGCAGAAAAGATAAAATCGATCGGAAGCTTTAAGCGTTTGTTTATCTCGCTAGCAATCAACAATCCTCCGGCTGAAACGGCAATAAGATTCCACGACTCGTTTTTCATCCGATCTATGGGGAGGAGTTCTCTAAGCTGAGCCGCCGCATCAGAACGATCTCTAAACAAAAAGCGATTTGGTCTCATCATCTTACCTATCGCGCCATCGATGCAGCACCGAGAGTGTATTTCAAATCGTTATCGATAAATCTCATCCCAAGTCCCAAAAAGATATTTTGCGATTGAGGATTAAGGAAATTATCCCATCCTCCGTAGAGTTCAAGATGTTTGAGCATCTGATAACGTACCTGCGCTTTGAGGTGAGCTCTTTGGGAACGGAAATCATTGACCGCATTAAAGTCAAACGCT
>JACXUE010000146.1 GCA_014764075.1 Sulfuricurvum sp. | reverse complement strand
GGATATGGATTTGCTCTCGATGCTTTTTACGAACTTTGTCTTTAACGCGATCGATGCGATTGAACTGGACGATGAAGACGAGGGGGTAATCGAGATACTCCACACTCAAAACGGTTCACTTCACAGGTTTGAGATTTATGATTCTGGAATTGGAATTGTAAATAAAAAATGGCTTTTTGAGGCGTTTAAAAGTACGAAAGAACGGGGGAACGGTTTAGGACTTGTGTTGGCGAAAAATATCGTCCACTCTCACGGAGGGGAGATCGGTGTGTGTGATGGGGAGAGAAAGGGGTTCTTTTTTACCCTCTCATCCTAACGGTTTGGGCTCTCCGAGATAGTAGCCTTGGAGATAATCTATCCCTAGTTCTTGGCATTTGTTATAGACCGCTTCGGAGTGTACAAATTCGGCGATTGTTTTTAACCCTAAACGTTTGGAAAATTCTCCGACGGCGGTGAGGATGGTTTGGGCGTTGGCATCGGTATCGATGTTGCGGATCAGTGAACCGTCAATTTTGAGAATATCGACATCGAGACGGAGGATGTGGGCAAAGTTGGAGTAGCCGGTACCAAAATCGTCGATAGCGATCCGACACCCGTACCCTTTGACCTTGGCGATAAAGGATGAAACTTCCGGATAATTTTCGATCCCTTCGCTCTCTAAGAGTTCAAAAATGATTCGGTGTGCATGGGGTGAAGATTCAAGTTTTTGGATCAAGAATTCATGGGTTTGGATATTAGAAATATCATCGACCGAGAGGTTTATTGAAAATTGATGAGGGGTTGATTCGAGTATCGCAAATACCTCTTCGATAACAAATCTAGAGATCAATGGATAGAGGCGAGATTGTTTCGCCGCTGGGAGAAAGTGCTGTGGAGAGACAACTGAGCCGTCCGTATCAATCATCCGAATGAGCGCCTCGTATTCCATGACAATACCACTTTTTGGGTCGATAATCGGTTGGTAGTAGATGCAAAAACGTCTCTCCTTGATCGCCTCTTTGACTTTTTTACTCCATAAAATATTGTTTTGATACTCTTGTTTGATTTGCATCGTTTCATCATAGAGCATAAAGTTAAGATGACGTTTTTTAGCGGCTTTAAGTGCCATATCAGCATTTGTCAACAGATTCGTTGGGGTATGTTTTTGGCTATTGTTGAGAGCAATATCCATCCCCATTGTCATGGTGATATAGATACTTGCGCCATGAAGATCGTAGCTTTGAGATTCTAAATAGTTGACAATTTCTATTCTTGTCGATTCGAGCTGTTCACGTCCCATCGATTCTGTGCAGGCGATGGCAAATTCATCGGAGGGCATCTTGTAGAGTTGCATCGGGAATGGTTTGATTGCGGCTTCAAGCGAACGTGCGAGGGCGATGAGGGTTTTATCTCCGATAGCATGACCGTAGAAATCATTGATCTCTTTAAAATTATCGATATTAAGAAGCATCAGTGCGTAAAAACGACTTGAATGGATATCTCTGATCAGCGCATTACGGTTGGGGAGTTCTGTGAGATGATCGGTATGGAGTTGATAGGAGAGTTTTTGATTGAGTTCACGGGTAATTTGGGCATCTTTATCGATTCGGCGTATTAAGACAAGAAATCCATAATGTAGAACAATCCCAACAATACCGACTAAAAAGAGACTAAAAAGGATCAGATTTCGGAGCTCTTTGTGATACTCTTGGACATATTCGGTAATATCAAAAGCGCAGATCATCATGGCGATGGTTTCGTTTTTATAGTTGGTTAATGCTCTTGAAGCGATGACATAGTCGTGTTCATCGAAAGTATGACGCTGAGTAGATTGAAAACTGAAACTATGCGGTAGGTGTTCAAAAATTGGATCATTGGAGGAGACTAAAGAGTACCCTTTGTAATGAATGGTCGCGGTGTCGTTTAGAAGCGTTTTTAATTTTTGGGAATCGAAAGCGATAGCGCTTTTAATCCCCGAATGGGCATCAAGCCGTTTTTGAACACGATTGATATTGGCAACGGTTTGGAAAATACCTAGAAATTCCTCATTTTTATAGATGGGGATGATAGTGACGATAGCAACATCGAAGAGGGTAACGTCAAGTGTCGTAATAGGTTTTCGTGTTTGGATCGCATGGGCTAGAAGAGGCCGTTTTTGGAGAATATTGTCTCCATATTTTTTGGGATCTTGAAGTCGCAGAAAATGGGTGCCGTCAGCACCGATAAATCCGCTGGTGTCTACTTCGCCCCGACGTTTGGCATTTTCAAAATAGGGGAGGGAGAGTTGATAGAGCTTTTCGCGATCTCGTGCGGCAAAGGCATCGACGATTTCACGATTGCTTGAGAGGGTACAGGCAAGATCATGGAGCCCTTTTTGGGTATCCATCATCGCCAACTCAAAAGAGTTGCGTACAAGGGCTCTGTGGGCGGAGATTTTCTCTTCTAAAGCCTGTTTTTTATCTTGGATGATCGTAACGATAAAAACAACAATGAGGAGGACTATTAACGCTAATGCGTACAGCGTTGCCCGTTGTTTTGTTTGTCGCATCCAGAGACCTTTTGCGGTATTCATGATGATTATATCACAGGAGAATGTGAATTGCCCCTTAAAATACCGATTTAGGGAGAAAAACTTACCCTTTGGGGAATAGGATAGATCCTAATCGGACGAGATTGGAACCGCATTCGATCGCCAGTTCAAAATCGCCGCTCATCCCCATTGAACAGATTGTCGCATTGGGGAGAGTTTCAAAAATACGGCGGGTTGTCTCAAAGCTTTTTTGGATGGTTGCCTGATCATCAACGTGTGCACCGATACTCATAACCCCTTGTAGATGTAATCGAGGGCACTCTTGGATTATTTGTAAATATTTTTCATGTGTCTCTTCCGGTAAAAAACCGCTTTTG
>JACXUE010000145.1 GCA_014764075.1 Sulfuricurvum sp. | reverse complement strand
GTGATGATGGTCACTGCAGTACTCTTAATGGCGACTGCGCGTCACGGTATCCGCGTGGTGAGTTTCGAAGAGCCGCTCAAACTCCAAGCTGAAGCGACCGAGAAATACATGACTGACGTGCTCACTGAATACAAAGCGCACAAAGAAGCGATGAAAAACGCTCCGGCAGTCGTACTCGATCCTGCGGTTTCATTAGCAGACTCTAAAGGGTGTTTGGCATGTCACAGTGTTGATACCACACTCGTAGGACCATCTTACAAAGAGGTTGCCGCCAAAGGTGAAAGCGCTGATATCCTCATGGCTTCACTCAAAAACGGCTCAAAAGGTAAATGGGGTGAAACTCCGATGCCTCCACAAACGCTCACCGATGAAGAGGCAAAAACGCTTATTGAGTGGGTGTTAAAACAAAAATAAGGCTGTCGTACTTCTCTTATTCACAAGAAAAGTACCAAAAAACTCGTCCTCCGAGCAAATCGCACGCGCGACTCCATGCACTTTTGCATCGCGCGCGGCTTTTGTGAATACTCGTAGGACGTCTATAATCTAAATAACTGATGTTACCACTTTACGTTCATAGCCCGTAAAGCATCAGGGACAAATGTCCATACAACCCCCTAAAGCTTGTCATATCTTTCGGATATGGGAGAAACTAGCCCTTTTGTCCTTGATTTCATCAAGTGCGTAAGGGTAGCAAATAACTATTTTCACAAGAGAGTCCAATATGCCAAAATCGACCTCCTTAAAGATTCACTCCATATTCGGCTCTCCTATGAGAATAGCATTCCAAATTATTTAACCATGATCCAACTCTTAAAACAAGTTCCCCTCTTTTCTACATTGTCAGATGATGTTTTGATGCAACTGACAAAAATAAGTACTGTTACCAGCTATAAAAAAGGACAAATCCTTTTTTATGAAGGAGATGAGGCAATCAATCTGCATATTCTCATCAACGGCATTGTACAGGTTTACAAAATCGATACTACAGGAAATGAAATTCTTATGCATCGTTTTGAGCCAACTACGATGATTGCTGAAATGGCAAACCTGTACACTTTCCCATTTCCGGCAACGGCACGATTTGAAACTGATGGAATAATCATCAAAATAGATTATCGATCATTCGAACATGAATTTTTAAAGAATCCTCTCATATCATTCGAATTCATCCGGTCGCTCTCACAGAAAATAAAGCATCTTGAACACGTTATACATACCCAGATCATCCTGAATGCGAGTGGCAAAACAGCCAAATTCCTTATTGACTATGAAGCTGATTTCAATCAATGGAAACGCCATGAAATTGCAAAAATGCTCAATATGAACCCCGTCACTCTTTCTCGCGTACTCAAAAAATTTCAGACTTTTGGATATATCAACACTTTGGCAGGGAAAATCACTATTCAGGACAAAGACAAACTTCGACAGCTCTATGCATCCTATTAGCCAATGTTAATGAATTTGCTCCATCTTTTCATTAAAATAAGAGAACCATAAATTAAATAAAGGAAAACGATGAAATATTTTTCATTATTACTGATCTCCATCGTACTAAGTGCTGCGCCTGTCTCACTTAAAAATACCCCATACCATTCACCCGAAGCCTCCGTTTCGGTGGTGATTTTTTACACCACGTGGTGTCCGCCGTGCAAACGGAGCCTTGCGATGCTAGACGAGATGCACAAAAGCCATCCGAAACTTTTCATCCGCCGGGTTTGCGTTGATGAGCCTCAAAGCCAACAAAAAGCGTTCCCCTACGGTCTGGCAGAAACCGTCCCCCTCATCCTGATCGCCGATCAAAGCGGTACCATCGTTAAACGGTTCAAAACCCTCCCCGATAAAACGATTTTCGGAGACCTTCTCACAAGGCTCGAAGAGGGGAGATTGGAAAACGGAACCCTCCCTATCGATCAGCGCCTCGATACATGGAAAATGAATCGGAAGGGGATGTGATGCAATTTTTACGTGAAAACAGAGCTTTTTTAGCCCTACTGATCCCTTTTATGGCGATCCCATGGATTACGATCGGGGATTTTCATCTTTTGCTATTCAATTTTCCTCATGATCGTTTAGAGCTGTTTGGTTTCGCCTATGAAATGAATACCTATGCCCTTATTGGGACATTCATCCTCATCACCGTAGGGGTTGTCCTCATCTTTGCTTTGAGCTTATCACGCTTTTACTGTGGAAGACTTTGCCCCAATACCTTTTTCGCCCATCTTCTCACCCTCTTTGGCAAAAAGAAAAATCCACTCCTCTCCAAAGTGATCGGTTTGAGCATCCTCACCGCTTTGGCTTCGATGCTCGCGTTTTCAGTGGTGGCATACGGGGTCAGTACCGATGAACTCATCTTAGCAATAGCACATCTCTCATTTGCAGGATGGGCGGTTATCACCCTCTCTTTGCTGATGATTACTGAGGTCTACATGGTACAAGGGTGGTATTGCGCCTATCTTTGCCCCTATGGAGCAACATGTGCGATACTCCCCACAGATGATCGTTTGAGTTATCAATTTTCCGATCCCGCTGGGGATTGCACCGAGTGTGGCGGCTGTGTCAAAATCTGTCCGATCCCAAATCTTGATATACGTCAAGGATTCGATCCGCGGTGTATCCAATGCGGCTTGTGCGAGGAGGCATGTCACAAAACCTTTGCCAAACACCCCACGATAGAGACACTCATCTCTCATGAGCAACGCCCAATACTTCAAAGTGGCGGCAAAGGGATCGGTTATACCATCGCTATTTTTCTCATTATCGCCTGCATTGGGCTAGGAACTTTTTATCTCATCCAAGATGATCGACTAGAGAGCTGCCGATTAGAGAACCAAAATCTCTATGAGACGAACCAAAGGATAAAGATATAAAAACCTCTATCGAGTCACAAAGGAGTGACCACCTTT
>JACXUE010000144.1 GCA_014764075.1 Sulfuricurvum sp. | reverse complement strand
GCCCGAGAATCTCAAGTCTTATGTCGAAAAAATCGGGGTTGCCGGCAATAACCTTTTGAACCTCGTCAACACGATTCTCGATTTTGCCAAACTCGAAGCTGGGAAATTGACCTTTAAACCCGATGTCGTCATCGTATCGGGACTACTGCGCGATGTTGCGACGATTATCGAACCGATGGCGGCTAAAAAATCGATCCGATTTCGCCACTCGGATTTGATCTCGCTGGGGCTCTATCTCGATCGTCAGCTGATTCAGCAGGTGTTGCTCAATTTGCTCAGCAATGCGATCAAATTCACCCCAGAGGGGGGAGAGGTCAGTATGGCGGTCGAATTTAACGAAGAGAAGAGAGCGTATCGATTCGGAGTGTGCGATAACGGCATCGGAATCGAAGCCAAAGATATCGCGACCCTTTTTGACCCTTTTACCCAAGTGGAGAATCCGTTTCAAAAAAGTGCCAAAGGGACAGGGCTTGGGTTAGCGATCTCCAAACGGATCATCGAAGATCTGCACGGAGGGGAGTTATGGGTTGAGAGCGAACCGGGAAAGGGATCGTGTTTTTATTTTACGATTCCGGTCTCACAAACCCAAAATACCCTTGAGCGCTACGTCGCCCAAAATGAAAACGCAAAACGGATGCTCATCGTCGAGGACGCGACGGAGTACCAAAAGATGCTGATCGAGCGCTTGAGCGATTATTATCATTTGGTTGTTACCAATTCGGTGAATAAGGCGAAAGAGCTTTTGGAGAGCGAGAGTTTCGATTTTATCGTTTTGGATTTCTTTTTGGTGGATGGAATCAGTTCCGAAGTGTTACAGTTCATGGAGCGAAATGAGATCCGCATTCCGGTCATCATCATTTCGGCAGAGGATGACAGTAAATTGATCGCCCACCTCCCCGATACGGAGAGTGTCGAGGGGATTTTCAACAAAACGCACATCCAAGAGATATGCGACTATTTGACCAAGCGAATGTTATAAGGAGAAGTTGGAGATATGTTAGATGAGATTAAGGCTCTCCCCCCGTTGCCCTCTTCGGTCGTTCGGATTCAGGAGCTCTGTATGAGCAATGATACCGATATTGAAGAGCTCTCTCGTGTGATCGAAAGCGATCCGATGTTGAGCGCCAACATCCTCAAATCGGTCAACTCTCCACTCTATGGGATGAGTAAAAAGATATCCTCGATCCCTCAAGCGGTGATGCTGTTCGGCACCTCGATGATTCGGGGGTTTGCGGCGGCGAACGCGATCAAAAAAGCGGTTACGATCGATTTGAGCCCCTATGGCAAGACGATTGACGATGTGGGCCGTACCTCGATGATGCAGAGTGCTTTGGCACGGGAATGGTATCGTACTGTCGATAAGAGTATGCTCCCCCTGCTCCAAAGCAGTGCTTTTTTGATGGAGCTGGGCAAGCTGGTTGCATCGTTGAAGGTAATCGGATCGGGAGAGTTTGATAAATTTTCATCCAAAGTAGGGCAGGGTAAACCGTTGATGGAGATCGAGCGATGTTATCTGGGAAACACCAGCTATGAGATTGCGAGTATAATGTTTGAACATTGGAATTTCGAAACGGCGTTGACCGATACGTTGAGAGAAATAGGAAATCCAGAGACTAAAAACCCTTACGCAATGGTATTGAGTGTGGTAGCCAAAGCAATCAATCTGCGCGATGCTTTGAGTGAGCAAGCGCTCCAAGAGGCACGTGAAATGATTGAACAGTTTGGATTGAATCGAAACGCTTTTGATGAAGCGGTTGATGCAATCAAATCAAAAAAATAGAGAGAAGGGGTATTTCCGTGAAGAGCGAACAAATACGCTGGAGTAAGGTTTCAGGATGGGTAGGGATAGATCAATCCTCTGCCGCGACGCGAGATTTGGTACTGGTGTTTATCGATCACCCTACATGTTTGTCTGAGGGGTGGTTCAGTGACTTACGGTCGATCTACCCTAATGCGGTAATCGCGGGAGTGAGTACGTCGGGGAGCTTTTTGGATACCCTCATCAGTGATAACGATGCCGTTGCAACCGCCGTTAGCTTTGAGCGCTCCCGTGTCCAATGCGCTTCACGAAATATCGGAGATTTTGAGGATGTGAGAGTTTTGGGAGCCGATCTGGCGCAAGAATTGATGGGAGATGATCTGCGTCATGTTTTGATTTTCTCTGATGGTCTTAGGGTCAATGGGAGCGATTTGGCTCGGGGATTTTCGGATGTCCTCCCTGAGGGGATCACGATCACCGGAGGTTTGGCGGGGGATGGAACCCGTTTTGGGACCACTTACGTTATTGGGAACGCTCCCGCCTCTACCGGAACCATTGCCGCCGTCGGATTTTACGGCGAATCGATTGTGGCAAAAAGTGGCTGTTTTGCAGGGTGGGAAGAGTTCGGACCCGAGCGGGTGATTACCCGCTCACATGCCAATGTTCTCTACGCGATCGATAACCGTCCCGCCCTTGATCTGTATAAAAGTTATCTGGGTGATTTCGCATCCGACCTTCCGAGGAGCGGGTTGCGATTTCCGATGAGTGTACGTGAAAATACCGATTCGACACCGATTATCCGTACCCTTTTGGCTGTGGATGAAGGGGAACAAAGTTTGACGTTTGCAGGGGATGTTCCGCAGGGGTATTTGTGCCGATTGCTCAAAACCAATATGGATCTTTTGATCGATAATGCAGGATTGGCAGCCGAATCGTCAAAACACGAATACTCTGAGGAGTTTTTGGTGATTGCGGTGAGTTGTGTCGGCAGACGGCTTGTTCTCGGTCAATTGTGCGAAGAGGAACTCGAAATTATCCGTGAAACGTTGGGAGATAAAGCGGTAATCACCGGATTTTAGGAACTCTCCGAAAAAGGGGAGAGTCGATGTACGCTCCACAACCAGACGATGACGCTGGTCAGTATTTACGAATAAAAGGGTTATTGTGTCGGAACAACGCTACCACCGACTGTTGGAGCGACAACTCCGCCGTTTTGTCAAGCCTGAACAGATGGAGGGGCTGGAGAGTTTTTTGGAGAGTATCAGCCAGTTTTATGTTGATGCGGAGAATGAACGGAGATTGCTCGAGCGTACATTGGATGTGAGTTCCAAAGAGCTTGAAGAGGCGAACCGCGCATTGCGTGAACATTACGAAGAGCTGATTAAACAAGAAGAGCTCAAACGTTCCCGTGATGAGGCACTTGCCGAAATGGAACGGCAAAAAGAGGCGAATCGTGCTAAAGACGCTTTTTTGTCGAGTATGTCTCATGAACTTCGTACCCCGCTCAATGCGATTATCGGATTTTCGCAAGTCCTCAACGCCCGATCGGACGTATCGGAAGCGGTCAAAAAAATGGTGGAAAAGATCCATATTTCGGGGAAAAATCTCCTCGCACTGGTTAATACGATCCTCGATTTTTCGAAGATCGAGTCGGGTAAAACCGAGCTTTCCCTGTTCCCTTTCGAAATGAAAGGGCTGATGTATGAGGTGAAGGTGATGATCGAACCGATGATGCATAAAAAAAGGCTCTCTCTCCTTGATCAAATCCCTGAATCATTGATTGTCAATGCCGATCGTCAACTGATCAAACAGGTTTTTATCAATCTGCTCAACAATGCAATCAAATTTTCCCATGAAAACGGGAAGATCACCTTAGAGCACAAAACAACCGGAAATTTTGAAACCTTCCATGTTCGGGATGAGGGACTTGGGATCCCGAGTGATAAAATCGAAACCCTCTTTGAGCCGTTTGTTCAAATCAGAGAACATCAAAACGATGCAATCAAGGGGACAGGGTTGGGGCTTTCGATT
>JACXUE010000143.1 GCA_014764075.1 Sulfuricurvum sp. | reverse complement strand
TTTTGCGACCGGTAATTTTAAAAAAAAGATTACTGTACATTGGATGGGATTGGATTCTTTGAGCAGCCTCATTGGGCGAAAGTCCCATTTCAATCGGATCATGGATAGGACCCAATGCTTGTTCGGTCAGATTTTTAGCACGACCATTCCAAAATTGGGTGAAATTAAAAACGGAATTTAAAACCGTCGGGGCATTCATCAATCCCTTTTGATGATGAATTCCGGTAGAAACATTACGTGCATCGGATCCGCCTTTGGAAAAATCGTGACAGCTGGCACAACTGATAGAGTAATCTTTCGAGAGGGTCGGATCAAAAAAGAGTTTTTTCCCAAGGGAGGCTTTTTGGGCATTATAGGGTATGTGAGTGGGGATTGGCAGTATCGGCTCTGCGGCGTTTACCGAAAGTGCAGCGCTGACAAACAGAGCAACTATCCACTTCATTGCACCCTCCTTTAGCTGAATCGATGTATTGTGACCTAGAAGAGATTAAAGTAACATTATAGGCTTTAGAATAAAATGTGAGATGGATGCAATAAGTCATTTTAAAGATTGAGGCGTTATAATGGCTCTATAAAACATCCGAAAGCAAGGGAACACAATGGGTAAATATGTAGAATTGACAGTATCAAATTTTGATGAAATGACCAAAGAGGGTGTTGCACTCGTAGATTTTTGGGCTCCATGGTGCGGACCATGCCGTATGATCGCTCCGGTTATCGAAGAGCTGGCAGCAGAGTTTGACGGAAAAGCAAAAATCTGTAAAGTAAACACTGACGAGGAGCAAGATATCGCGGTTAAATACGGAATCCGTTCTATCCCGACGATCCTTTTCTTCAAAAACGGTGAAGTGGTAGAACAAATGGTGGGTGCCGCTTCCAAACAAGCGTTCGCAGACAAATTGAACGCTCTCCTCTAAGAAACGACGTGGCAGTAGGGCGAACGAAAAATTTCTTCACCCTCTCCACCCTCCTCGCCTCTTTTTTCGGTGCCGCGATGATCGCCGGTACATTTGCTTATTTTAACTACAAATTTTCCGAATATAAATTTATCGACTTTCGTGAGTGGATTTTTTATCAGGAAAAAGAAATTTTCACCCCTAGCGCAGAGAGCTATATCGTCGTTTTCTACAGCTCTAAACAGCCCGGTATGGTTGAAAAGCTTATGAATGCTAAAGCGCAGTATCCTATTTTGGCGGTTGATTATTACCAAAAAGCTCCCCCATCAAACGGACGGATAATATTTTTACGTGCTGGAACCGATACCTCTTTAAAATTCATTCAACGCTTTAATATTTATCATTCTCCAACAGTTTTTACTATCAAAAAAAACAAAGATACCCTTTATAAACAAGACAGTATGATACGTGAGCTTGACACGCTAGAGGGGTTTTCAACGCTCTTCGAATCACTCTAGGCGGTTCGGATTTATTTTGAGATAGACGGGGGATTTCCTATGTTGGATTGTGCGATTATCGGAGGAGGACCAGCAGGTTTGACTGCGGGACTGTATACAACGCGCGGCGGTTTGGGCAATGTCGTCATGTATGAAAAAGGTCTTCCTGGTGGTCAGATCACGATGAGTTCCGAGATCGAGAATTATCCTGGGGTGAGCGGGCACATTACGGGGATGGATTTGATGATCCCTTGGCCGGAGCAGTGTCAAAAATTCGGTCTCAAACATGAGATGGCAGAGGTGAGTCGTGTCAGTCGTCGCGCGGATGGAATCTTTTTGGTTCATAAATCAGACGGTACTTCCGAAGAGGCTAAAAGTGTCATCGTCTGTACCGGTTCCACTCCAAAACGTGCCGGATTTGCGGGAGAAGATACCTTTTTTGGACGCGGAGTGAGTACGTGTGCGACGTGCGACGGATTTTTCTATAAAAACAAAGAGGTGGCAGTGATCGGGGGCGGTGATACCGCTTTGGAAGAGGCGCTCTATTTGGCAAAAATTTGTACCAAAGTTTATTTGATCCACCGTCGTGAGGGGTTTCGGGCCGCACCCAATACGATCGCTCGAGTCAAAGCGGCGGAGAATATCGAATTGGTACTCAATGCCGTTCCTGAAGAGGTATTCGGCGGAGCCATGGGGGTCGATGGGATTCGAGTCAAGCTTGAAGACGGTTCAATCCGCCAAATCGATGTTCCAGGGGTATTTACCTTTGTGGGGTATAACGTCAATAATAAGGTTCTCATCCAAGAAGACGGGAGTTTTTTGTGCGACATGACGCCGTGGGGCGAGGTTAAAGTCGATTTGAACATGAAAACGTCGACGCCGGGACTTTTTGCCGCCGGAGATATACGCGAGTCGGCTCCGAAACAGGTCGTGTGTGCGGCCGGTGATGGTGCGGTAGCGGCATTGCAGGCGATCGCTTACGTCGACGGTCATCAGCTTTAGGGGGTTGTAGGGATATTTGTCCCTGCCACATTTGCGGGCTTTGTCCAAAAAGTGCGTAACATTTGTTATTTACGCCCTTTTAAAGACAAAAAGGGTAGAATATCTCTGCTAACTGTTATATAGGGATGTCGTAATGATTAGAGCTGGAGTATTTGGTGCCGGTGGACGAGTCGGAAAACTGTTGATTGAAGATCTGCACCATGAGAGTGAAATCTCTTTGGGTGCGGTCTATGTCCGAAATGAACTCAACTTTTCGATTGATCCTTCGGTATTGGTTACCAATGATATGGCGACGTTACTTGAAGGGTCTGATGTTATCATCGATTTTTCGTTGCCTGAGGCGACTCAAGTGTTGCTTGAAAAGGCGATCGACCATCCAAAACCGCTGGTGATCGGTACTACGGGGTTAGATCAACACCAGATGAATCTGCTTAAAAGCGCCAGTGAATCGATGCCGATTCTCTACGCTACCAATATGTCTTTGGGGATTGCGTTACTCAATAAACTGGTGTACACGGCGGCAAAAACATTGGAAGGGTTTGATATCGAGATCGTCGAGCAACATCACCGTCACAAAAAAGACGCTCCGAG
>JACXUE010000142.1 GCA_014764075.1 Sulfuricurvum sp. | reverse complement strand
GATAGGAGAAGCTCCGCTTTGTAAGGTGTGAGTAATTTTGCAATCGATTCGCGCAAATAGAGGTTTGCACTTGCCCCACCCACGATAGCAAAACGCTTTGGCGGATGGGATTTGAAATATTTTTTGACCTTTTGGATCAGATGCTCTGTCGCGGTGTGTTGAAACGCCGCCGCAATATCGGGATACTCGGACGTTTCGTTGGCTTCAACCGCTAGACGTACCTGATTTTTAAGTCCCGAATAGCTAAACGCTATGAGCGGTGACTGCCAAAGAGGGACGGTAAATGAAAATCGGGTCGCATCGCCGTTCCGAGCTAGTTTCTCAATCAACGGTCCTCCCGGATAGCCCAAGTTCATCATTTTGGCAACTTTGTCAAAACTCTCACCGTAGCTGTCATCCATTGTGGTAGCGACCGTCTTCATCTCAGTGTACGATGTCACTTCGATGAGCTGGGTATGTCCCCCAGAGACAAGTAATACCGTAACGGGCAACATCGCCTCTTGCTCAATAAAGAGGGAATAGATATGCCCTTTGAGATGGTTGATCGGGAGGATAGGGATATCCAACGAGATACTGAGCGCTTTTGCCATGATTACCCCTTCGATGAGGGTGACGCCCAGCCCCGGTTCATTGGTCACGGCGACCGCTTTGAGCCGATTGAACCACGGCTCACACTCCTCTAAAATGCGGGGGAGCGCTTCGGCATGAAGACGGCTGGCGAGTTCAGGGACGACCCCACCGTATTGAGAGTGTTCCAGCTCTTGGGAGATTTTTTTATGATAGATGAGTTTTTTGGTTTTGATCTCAGTAATGGCGATTGAACTGTCGTCGCATGAACTTTCGATACTGAGGATCATTGCAGCATCACCCACTCTTTGACCCACGGCCACTCACCGAATCCCGAAGTGGTGTTGATATGACCTCCATCCTCGATCACTTTCATCTCTACGCCCAAAGCTTTTTGAAGTGCTGTAGCCTCTTCTGTGCTCATGTAGGGGTCATTTGTCGAGGTAACCAACAATACCTCTTGCGCAAAAAGGTTTTTAGGTGCTTCAAGGGGGAAAAAGGTTTTGAGGGTTTCGATACTGCACGTCAAATGGGGAGGGGCAACCAAAAGGAGCCGTTTGATCGGGGAAATTTCCCCTTGATGGCACAAATGAAACCATGCGATATTGGCTAGAGAGTGACACACAACGGTGTCAGGTTGGAAATCATCCACAATCGATTTAATCTGTCTCATCCAACGGTTTTTGCTGGGAAAATGAGGGTTATCGAGGAGCGGAAACGAGACGGTGCCGTAATCTTTGGCGATTTCACCCGCCAACCATGCCTGCCAATGCGGACTATCCGATCCTCCCCAGCCATGAAGTATCAAAACTTTTTGCATTACAATCCTCGGACAAATGAGCGAACCTGCTCATCCATGGCAAAAATTGCCTCAACCGATTCAGGGACGGTGTGAAAAGAGTTGTACGCGCGCAGAATAGAGGAAGAGATATCCAAAAAGCCGATCTCGCCAGCGATAAATCGCTCAATCGCCGCTTCGTTCGCCGCATTGACGATCACCCCTTTGGCGGGGTTCTTTAAAAGATCGTTTTTTATCTCCCACACAGGGTAACGCTCTTGCTCTATTGCACGAAATTCGAGCCCCCCAATACGGGTGAGATCGATTCGATCGACGATAGGTTTGTCCACTTTCCCCATCAAGGCGTAAGCGATAGGAAGACGCATATCGGCATACGCAAAATGGGCGGTTGTGGAGCCATCTGCATAATCGATCAGGGCATGGATCAATGATTTGGTCTCGATAAGGGCATCATATTCCCCCTCTCCAAAAAGCCAACGGGCTTCGAGAAGCTCAAAGAGTTTGTTGACCATCGAGGCGCTGTCGATCGTAATTTTCTGCCCCATTGACCAATTGGGATGCTTGAGGGCATCTTCAAGCGTTGCGGTAGAGAGTTTCTTCAAAGGCCAATCACGAAATGCACCCCCGCTGGCGGTTACGACCATCCGATCGATTTGGCGCTCTCCCTGATTGAGATACCACAGCCCGAAATGTTCGCTGTCAATCGGAACGATGGACGATGTATCGACAAAAGCTCCCCCCACAACCAACGACTCCTTGTTTGCCAGTGCGATCTTTTTACCGCATTCGAGGGCTTTGAGGGTCGGGCGAAATCCGGCGAATCCGACCAATGCATTGACGACGTGCTGCGAAGATGACTCTTCTATCGCATGTAAAATAGCTTCTTCACCTGACGTAACATTTGAATGGTCAACCGATCCACGATCCGCCTCCCGCATGACGACAACCCGTTTAGGGTTGTGGCGCTTGATCTGCTCGTTCAATAGTGAGATATTACGTCCCGCGACAAGAGTATCGACACTAAGATGAAACTGTTCGGCAATTTTAAGAGCATTGACGCCGATCGAGCCGGTGGAGCCCAATAGGATCAAACGAGACCCCGAAGGAGGACGAGCATAATAACAGAGGCGAAAAGATAACCGTCAATGCGATCTAACACACCGCCGTGACCGGGGAGAATCGATCCGCTGTCTTTGACGCCGGCTTGACGTTTGAGGTAGCTTTCAAACAAATCGCCAAATACCGCCCCGATAGCCGCCGCCATCGAAATGATAATTGCTTGAGTAATATCGACTATGGTGACACCGATAAAAAAACCGCCGCCCGTCGCAACGATGATACCGCCATATACCCCTTCGCGGGTTTTGCTGGGGCTTGAGATACTAAAGGGGGTTTTGCCGATACTGCGACCCACCACATACGCACCCACATCCGCAGAGGCTACGACGACCAATAACCACAACATCGCATTATTGATCCCGAACAACCGTGTCGCTTCGTGAAACGCCAACAAATAGACGACACCCATCACCGCCCACATGAGCCAAAAATTGTTGATAAGCCCGACGACAAGGGCGCCGATGACAAGAAAGACCGCAGTAACAATACGTTCTTGGGTTGAATTTTTTGCAGTTTGCATTTTTGGTTGACCAGTGGTATTAAAATGAAGCGATTATACCGAAACTATACTTTAATATCTAAAATATGGAGCGGTTTTGAGGGAGAATCCCCTTTTTCTTCCTCTTCATGTTTTTTGGAGCGCTGCTCCTCTTGTTTAGCTTGTTCTTTGGTATGCTCCCGATCGGGATCGACACCGTGATTCTCTTCGGTCGGACGAACCTCTTCGATCTCTTTGCGTGCCTCTTGGGTTGCATTAGCTGCAGCAAGAGCTTGAAGCTCAAAACGGTTCAGTAGTGCCGTTTTCTCACTGGCTACGGTTGCCATTTGCTGGTTAACGTAGATGGTATTGCCGATAGGACCGATTGCCATTGTTTATCCCTTTTGGATGCTTATCGTTTTGTAATTCGTATAGAGGACATTTGAGCCCTCTTGAATGCGCACTTCTCTTCGGGGAGTATAATCGACCAAATAAACACCTTTCTCAAATACCGAGAAATCGACACAGAGTTTTGCCGCCGCTTCGATCAAACGATCCGGAAGCTGCTGTTTGTCGGTAGAGATGATAACATGCGCCGAGGGGCGGTCTTTGAGATGGAGCCAAATATCGCGGGCTTTGGCGTTGCGTAGGAGTTCGCTATTCCCTTTTTCGCTTTTGCCCAGTGAGACTTTGATCCCCTCGATCCAAAATTCGGCAATTGAATCAGAGGTTTTGAGTTTGCTTTTGGAATGTTTTTCGGGGAATAAAAGGGCGATCTCATCGGGATTTTTAGCATCATTGATCGTTTGAATAAAGAGTTCCAAGTGGCGGATTTTAGCTTCGAGGTTAGAGCGCTCTTGATGGAGACCGCACGCTTTTTGTTTCGCTTTTTTGGAGCGTCTGAAAAAGTTTTCGGCACACTCTGAAGCATTTACGCATCCCGATGGAAGCTCCAATCTTTTGGGAGTTCCGTCAAAATCGGTAACTACTACCGATTTTTCATAAGGTTTGATCTTCTCCAAATTCGCCAATACCAAATGACCGTTATTCTGGAGGCGAACCGCCTCCTCTTGAAGGTGTGATTCCTCTTCCAATGCGTTTAGATGTTTATGAAGCTGGGAGAGTCGTTTTTCGAGGAGAGCTCTCTTCTCGTGTTTAAGTCGTTCGAGTTTGTGAGCGTTTCGGCTCTCGAATTGATCGATCAGAAATCCCCTAACGTCTTCGATAGGGTACGATTGAGGCGAATACGATAGGGGCGGCGGAAGATCGAGTTTTTGACCCACCCGAACCGATCGTGACGATATCCCCTCGTCAATATGACGGAGCGCTTCCAAAACAATCTCCTCTTTATCGAGTAAAATAGCGTTGGTATGTTTGCCGGTAAATTCGAGCTGTAAGAGCGTCACTTCTGATTT
>JACXUE010000141.1 GCA_014764075.1 Sulfuricurvum sp. | reverse complement strand
TAGTGGAATTGCCGAGGATTCATAAGCCTCTCTTCGACACTTTTTCCTGCATATTTATGGTGATTCGTTGAACGCAATTTGCCATAATAAGGTTTAATTAGGGTCGGTTATAGCCCCCCATCTCACTCGGTTTTGCTATAATACCAACCCCTGTGAACCCCGCTAGACGGGGTTCTGTAGCGAAAGTTTTCGCTCAAAAAATGGAACTTTTTGATCTGAAATCAGAATAAAAGCAACTGTTTTGCACCGATTTTTTCCTCTTTTTTATCCATTCCAACCAAAATTTTCATTCGCTCAAACTGTGTATTGGTGACACTCATCGCCCTCACATTCCCTTTTGGTGGCAAATGTGTTTCCAAATGTAACATATATCGCTCAACTGCATCCTGTCCTTTGCAAATTCGACAATAGACTGAGAATTGGAGCATATCGTAACCGTTTTTGAGAAGAAATTTTCGGAATTTGGCATACTCCTTGCGCTCTTTTTTCGTGGCAGTAGGAAGATCAAAAAAGACGAGGAGTCGCATAAATCGCACCCGAGTCATACGAAGCTCACCGTCTCGATAAGAGAAGGGTCTTTGGCACGAGTGGCACGAAGGAGCGATTCGGCGGCTAGTTCGCACGCATAGGGGAGTGTCGTCTCTATCGCGCCGAATCGGCACGGCATTGTGATGAGTTCAAGAAGCCTTGTTTTATAGCGCATATCGAGCTGAAACGGTAGCTCATCACCATCTTCATCCAAAAGCTCTCGCACGATAACATCAACAAACGGGCGAAACGGTTCAATCATATCATCGGCGAGGTTGAGGGGGTTTAACTCGCTGCAATGGTGCAGTCCAAATGCGGGGAGAAACCCGACCCCCACAAGAGCGCGGGCGACCATCCCCCGCACTATCGCGTAACCATAGTTAAGTGCGCTGTTGCGGATGTCGTTTTCGTTTTGTGCCCTAGCAAAGTTTTCAAACAGTGCACTCCAGTAGGCGCGCGCCGCTTGGGCTTCAATATTTCCGCTATCACCTGAGGTGATATGGTTGCGCAACCTTCGGAGAAAATCACTCGTTTCACTATCGCGCTGGACGATCACTTCGGATTGGTTGGTCACTTTGGCATGGATGATTTTCTGCCAACACCGTTTTTTAAACGGTTCGCTCCATAGTGCTTGTGTCCGTGCCACTCCAGCCTGACGGCTATGAGCATGAAACGGAAGGAGGATCGAGGTAGGGAGGTGTTTTTCATCACAGATATAGGTGACGGCTCCGCTCATCGCAAGCGCATCGATCAAAGGAGATGTAAGGGTGCATTGTCGCGATTCAATGACGACGCAGGAGAGATCACTCAGCGGTATCGTGTACTCATCGCCATTATCAAGTACAAGTGAATCGTGCCGCAGGCTCAGCCGTGCGGGGTTTGCTATGTGCAGTGTTCGCCATCCCATAATCCACCTCCACAATAGAATTGGATAAAGATCGGCATATTTTGTTGTTACTAAAATTATGGTTTATTTTTTGCAGTAACAGCTTTTTCACAGATGGGTTGATGAGGAGGCTTACCCCCAACCCCTATTTTTTCCGTTTTTTTGCTTCTTGTAGGATGGTTCCGCGCCGTTTCTCCCCTTTAACTTCGTGGTAGTAACCTAATGGATCAATGGTGTATTTTTTTACAATAAGTGCGTTTAAAATGTTAAGCTGACATACATACTTCTTTTTTGCATTGTCATACCTAAAAAATTCTACTTCTCCATTATCAAAACTATTTAGCAATACACTTGGTCCTACTAATTGTATAAAATACCCCTTAACTTCTTTCGCTGGTTTTTTTGCTGTTGCTTTTGTAGTAATTCCAACAATATCATCTTTATAAATACTAAAAAGAAACCTTGAGTTTTCTGGCAATACTTCGCCATAAGCGGTTATATTTGGAAATTCGGGCTTCGTAAAGTCGGCAACATAAATCGGAACAGGATAGTATTTTCCCTCTTTGGTGAATACATCGACACGTGGCATGTCACCGTTATCGCATATCCCCTTGCCGCTATTGACTCTCACGCCGCGCCCTTTATAATCATTCGGACTTTGGATCGTCTCTTTGTGCGCCGCTCCCGTTACGCTTGCACGAGGTGGGCGGCTGATGAGGAGGCGATTGATGAGTATTTCATGTCCATCTTTGGCGGAGATTGTGAACTGCTGATCGAGCGTGAGTGCTTTGTTCACCGCATCGCGGAAATGTTCCATCGGTGCTTTGAAGATCGGCTTCTCTTTTTCTCGGCGGGTCTCTTTGGCTCCGTAATAAACAGAAAGTTTTTGCACCATTGATTGAGTTGCAAACGCGATAACGATGGCATCGAGTGCGTGATGGGTGTGGATACTACGATCTTTCATATACCCCTCTATCCAACGACTTCGCAGTTCGGAAGTTAGTTTACCGCTCCGTATTTGGATGCGGAGCTTATCATCCTCGTGGGCAAGCTTCCAATAGTTTTCACAATACGTTTTGATCGCACGCGCCATATAGCGGGTATCATTGAGATTACGGTTCATGAACTCTTTTTCACTATTCTCATCGAAGTTTTTTTTGAGGAGACGATTGATTTTCCCCGCCCCCATTTTGGAGCGGTTTGTTATCGTATTGATACGCGCTTCATACCTCTCCCATACATAAGTGTCATGACCGAACCACTCGAACGGGGTACGATTAGATTTATCCTGATTGGCTTTGCTCATCACTAATACTTTGTTAGCCATACTGTCATCGGCGCTTCGGCTTCGCGGTAAGATATGATCGATTTCACAATACCCCTCATCAAACAGTCGTTCCAACTTGATGTGCTCTCCGGTGTAGGGGCATATTTCGCTTTGTTGCTCATAGAGCCGTTTTTTCAGGATATTTTTACGGGTGAGAGGTACAGAGCTTCCGAAATTTTCACTAATCCACACTTTTGCCGCTTCGCGCTCTTTTTCATTTTTACGTCGTCCCTCTTCCATCCTAGCTATATCGGCTTTGGTATTGACTTC
>JACXUE010000140.1 GCA_014764075.1 Sulfuricurvum sp. | reverse complement strand
TGGAAAAGGATAAAGTTGATGAAATTAACGAAAAAATTAGAAAAAATGAAATTAAAATATAAAGGAAAATAATGCGTTATTTTTATTACGTCCACACGGGACACCGTATCGGATTGGATCGTTTCCACCGTGCTGTTGCGATCGTCAATGAGCTTCAAAAAGAGATGGAAATTACGTTATTGTGTTCCGATTTTCGGATCGCCGCCGAAGCCAAAGAGTATGGGATTAAACGTTCCGTTGGGGTTGATGTCGTCCGCAATATCCCTCAGATCGCCCACCATTACGACAAGATGATTTTTGATTCTGCTGAAGCCAATCCCACCCTGTTGCAGGACATGACCGAGTATTTTTCGACCTTTATTCGGATCAGTGATGATCCATCTGACTCCAAACATCCGAATGAATTTTTGATCTCTCCGTATCTCGTAGGGGAAGGGATTTGTAATGCGGTTGTGGTGGATGAGCACTATTATGAACCCTTGCCAAAAACAATTTCTATCGCAGTTTTCTTTGGAGATGATGATTACGAGAAAGATTTGGAGAAACATCAGGGGATTTTTGCGCCGTTGAACGCCGAACTCTTGATGGGTTTTTACCACTTTATGGGATATGAAAACAGTCTCAAAGAGAGCTTTTTGAAGATTCACGAATGTGAGGAGTACGATGAAGTGATTCGTCGGAGCGAAATCTTGATCAGTGCATCGCCGATGGCGGTATTGCAAAACCTCTCTGGTGGAGGAAAGCCGATTTATCTCCAACGCAGCGACTATCCGAGAGATTTTATTCCTCTGTTTACCTCTTTGAATATTCCGATCGTTGACTATTTTGCTCAAGAACATCTTATGCAAGCTATAAGTAATTCTTCATCAAATAACTATCAAATGATTAAAAAAGGTAACACTCAACTAATTGAATTCATAAGAAAAAGTTTCGGTTTATAGAAACTTAAACCTTTTTCACTTATGATAGGAAGTTAAATTTCCAACTTAAGTGAGATGATAATGATGGATGAAAGCAGAAGAGGGTTTATTGGTAAAGCCTTTGGTGCCGTCGCCGCTGTCGGAGGGATTGCCTCTCTCATCGCGATGAAAAAGACATGGGATCCGCTTCCGAGCGTCATGTCTGCTGGGTTTACTACTGTAGACGTATCGGGCCTAGAGGCCAATAAATTAGAAGTTGTTGTATGGCGGGGGAAACCGGTGTTTGTCCTCAAATACACAGAAGATATGAAACCGACGGACGGTCGTAGCGTCAAAATTGGTGATCACTATTTTTCAGTCATGATCGGTCTTTGTACCCATCTAGGCTGTATTCCTGCATACCGCGCTGATCAGCACGATTTTAAATGTGCTTGTCACGGTGGGGAATTCACCAATGCAGGGATTAACAAATTCGGTCCTCCTCCAAGACCTTTGGATATCCCACCGTTTAAACTTGACGGCGTGACGCTTGTGCTCGGTGAAGAAGGTCCCGAATACAAAGCAATAATGGCAAAAGCGTAAGGGGGGCGAGATGGCAGAATTTAAAAAAGCAGACTCCATGCTTGAGTGGTTTGACCAACGTTTAGGTGTCGTCAACTTTGCAAAAGTGATGATGACCGAGTATTGGATTCCGAAAAATATCAACTTTTTGTGGGCAATGGGGGTCTTGTTGACCGCATTGTTCACCTTTTTGCTCGTTTCGGGAATTTTCCTATTGATGTATTACAAACCGGACGTTAATTTGGCGTTTGATAGTGTTAACTACACTATTATGCAAGAGGTTTCGTACGGCTGGTTGTTCCGTCATATTCATGCGGTCGGTGCATCGGTTGTTTTCTTGATTATCTATATCCACATGTTTACCGGTATCTATTACGGCTCGTACAAAAAGGGTCGTGAGATGATTTGGGTATCGGGTATGTTGTTGTTTGTCCTTTTCTCGGCAGAAGGGTTCAGCGGATACATGCTTCCGTGGGGACAAATGTCATACTGGGCGGCGTACGTTATTACTGAAATTTTCGGCGGTATCCCGTTTATCGGTGATGAATTGGTGGTTTGGATTCGCGGTAACTTCTATGTTTCGGATGCGACGTTAACCCGTTTCTTCATGCTTCACGTCTTGTTGATTCCATTGGTGATTATCGGTGCGATCGTATTTCACTTTTATGCGCTCCGTTTCCCACATGTTAACAACGAAGCGGGAGAGTTTTTCGATTTTGAAGAGGAAGCCGAAAAATATTTGGCAGGGAACAAAAAAGAGTCAAAAGTTGTCCCTTTTTGGCCGGTATTCTTGTCAAAAGACTTCCTTGTTCTCGGTTTCTTTATGGTGTTCTTCTTCTATTTGGTCTTCTTCCATTACGGATTTGCGATGGATGCGATCAACTTCGACAAAGCGGACGGATTGAAAACTCCGGCACACATTTACCCTGAGTGGTATTTCTTGTGGAGCTATGAAGTATTGCGCGGATTCTTCTTCGAAATCGCGGGAATCTCAGGTAAAGACCTTGGTCTTATCGCATTCGGTATCGCCAACGTTATTTTCTTCTTGATGCCTTGGCTGGATCGCTCGCCGATGGTAAAACCGGCAAATCAACGCCCGTATTTCAAATACTGGTTTTGGTTTATGATGGTAGACTTGATCGTATTGACCATTTACGGTAAATTGCCTCCGACCGGTGCAAATGCATGGGTAGGTTTCGCATCGTCTTTGACATTCTTGACGTTGTTCGCCACATTGCCGTTCGTCACCAAAGCAGAAGCTAAAAAAGCAAAGGGGAAATAATGAAAGAGTTTAAAATTTTAGCCGTCATTATTGCTCTTGTCGGCATTACCTATTATGGAATCGAACCGTATGCTCACCATGTGATGCATCCAGAGGTTGATCCGGCAGATTTTTCGTTCAAAGATTTAAAAAACGTTGATACGTCACTCAAAGGAAATCCAGATAACGGAAAAGTCCTTGTCGAAGCGAATTGTATCGCATGTCACTCGATCGAGTCCGCAGGATACCCGAAAGTTATGCCAAACGCTGA
>JACXUE010000139.1 GCA_014764075.1 Sulfuricurvum sp. | reverse complement strand
TCATCTCAAGGGAGCCGATCGCATCAATGCTCGTTATTGTGCGGTTATCGGTGAAAACGAGCTAAATCAAAACAGCATTTGGGTTAAAGATTTGGTTGACAAAACCGAATCCCTTATCCCTTTAAACGAATTTTTTGCCTAAGGAGCAGCTGATGAAAACATATGGAATCGATATTTGGGGTGAAAATAACTTTATGATCGATCAGGGGAAGATCAAAGTCAACTACAAAAGCTCCCCCTCCTTGCTTGAGATCACCCAAAAGATTCGCAAAACCAACCTTCACGGGCCGCTTATCCTCCGATTCCCCCATCTTATCGGCAAACAGATCGATGCGCTCTATTCGAACTTTCGACGTGCTATTTTCGAAAACGACTATACGGGGAAATTCCACGCCGTTTTCCCCCTCAAAGTAAACCAGTTCCCCGAAGCGGTCGATGCGATCGTCGAGCATGGAGAGTCGTACCGTTACGGTCTCGAAGCGGGTTCCAAAGCGGAGCTTGCCTTGGCAATGGCGAAAACGCCGATCGGCTCACCCATCACCGTTAACGGGTTCAAAGACGAGGAGATGGTAACACTGGGATTCATGGCGGCACAAATGGGGCACGATATCACCATTACAATCGAAGGATTGGGTGAGCTGGAGTGGATCATAGACGTCGCTCAAAACTGCAATCTCAAAGTCCCCAACATCGGCATCCGAGTCCGCCTCCAATCCGAAGGTAGCGGGGTTTGGGCAAAAAGCAGCGGTTTAAGTGCGAAATTCGGTCTCACCTCAACCGAACTTATCGAAGCGATGGCAATGCTCACCGAGAGCAATATGGTGGAGCATTTCTCGATGATCCACTTCCACGTCGGAAGCCAGATGCAGGAGATCGCAACGCTGAAGCGGGTACTGCGTGAGGCAGGGAACATCTATGCCGAGCTCAAAAAAATGGGCGCCAATAAGCTCAGTGCGATCAACATTGGTGGGGGCTTGGCTGTGGAATACTCCCAGCACACCTCCACACGGATGCGGAACTATACCCTAGAGGAGTTCTCCAATAGCGTCGTTTTCTTGCTCCGTGAAATTATGAATGCCAAAGGGGTCGCCCACCCTGATATCTTTACCGAATCGGGACGTTTTATCGTCGCGTCGCACTCAGTGCTGATCGCCCCCGTTTTAGAGCTATTCAGCCACGACTATCAGCCCAAATCGCTCAAACTCAAAGAACACAACCCTCCCCTCATCGAAGAGTTGCGTGAACTCAACGATCTATTGTCTCCTCGTACCTGCATCGAATATATGCATGATGCGCTCGATCACATGGAATCGCTCCTTACACTCTTTAACCTTGGGCATATCGATCTTCAGGATCGCTCCAATGCCGAGATTTTGGTGCATCAGATTATCAAAAAATCGCTCTATCTCTCGCAGGATAACCCTCTGCCCGATATCGAACGTTTGCAGGTCAAACTCCAAGAGCGATATTTGATCAACAGCTCGATTTTCCAAAGTATTCCAGACTACTGGGGACTTCAGCAACAGTTTCCGATCATGCCGCTCGATCGTCTCGATGTCCCCGCTATCCGTGCGGCGAGCTTGTGGGATATCACCTGCGACAGCGACGGGGAGATCCGTTTTAAACCCGAAACCCCACTCTATCTGCACGATATTGATTTAGACGAAGAGGAGTATTTCCTCGCATTTTTCAACGTCGGAGCCTATCAGGAGACGCTGGGGATGAACCATAACCTTTTCACCCACCCAAGCGAATGTACGATTATTATCAACGACAACGGTTACGAGATCGAAAATTTTACCGAATCGGACAATATCCTCAATATCCTCGAAGATATCGGGTATGACTCCTCTAAACTTCTGACCAACCTTAAAAATAAACTTGCTTTGAGTGAATTTAGGACGGAAGAAGAAAAAAGTGATACACTTCAAAAACTCGAAATGTACCTCTACCAAAACGGGTACTTGCGAACCACACGCTAAGGATTGAATTTGGGACTTTTTTCAGAAATTGCCGAAGATTTTTCGAACGTCTACAAAAATGATCCAGCCATCAGTTCACGTATCGAACTCTTTTTTAACTACCCCGGCGTTTGGGCGATTTTTTGGTATCGTATTTCCAACCGTCTCTATCGTCGCGGGTTCAAAGCGATTGCCCGTATCCTCATGGGACTTAACCAAATCGTAACCAATATCGATATCCATCCAGGAGCTACGATCGGTCGACGTGTCTTTATCGATCACGGTTTCGGAGTCGTCATCGGACAAACCGCCGTTATCGAAGACGATGTCCTCATCTACCAAGGGGTGACGCTAGGTGGGGTAAGCCTCGTCGCCGGCAAACGCCACCCGACAATCAAAAGAGGCGTCGTAATCGGTGCGGGAGCCAAAGTGCTCGGCAACATTACGGTCGGTGCTAATTCCAAAATCGGAGCCAACTCAGTCGTTGTCCGCGAAGTACCTGAAAACTCGACTGCTATCGGCATCCCTGCCCATGTGATCCAAAAAGGGCGTGACAAAGATCCATTTAGCCACAACAAACTACCCGACATCAACAAAGAGATGTTCGAGTACCTCTTACGCCGTGTTGCCGTTCTTGAACATTACATGATGCAAGACAATACCGAGATATTAGAACAAGATTTGCAGCTTGAAAACATCTACGAATCGTTCATCAAAGCGATGAAAAATTGACCTTTCGTCTTCTTTTTTGGTCTGCCCTTTTTTCGATCTCTGTTTTAGCCGTTTTGCCTGATTACAGCACCCTTCCTCCGGTTGTTTCGTTTAGTGATTTGCTCAATCATGCCGTTGCTTTTACTACGCTCACTCTTCTCTATACTTTTGCCTATCAACATACCATTCGACGCATTGGCTTGACACTTTTGGGCTATGGGATGGTAATCGAGATCGTGCAGAAGCCCTGCAAACTCGGCATTTTTAGATTCTGCGATCAGTCTCATGTGTTTTACACCCAACGATTTTAAAATCTGAGCGCCGATCCCGTACTCTTTCATATTTACCTGCTGATGAGGCGGTTTGTTGACAAAGAGCAATACGCCGCTATTATGCTTAAGGTAGTTGATCGAATCGATCAGATGGGTATACTTGCTTTGATTGAGGAGCAAATCGATATCCGGCACCACGTTGTGCACCTTGACATTGGCACTCTCCCCCGCTTTGTAAAATACGATTGCCGTATGACGATGCTCCTGATGATCGGCAAATTCGTATTTTTTGACATGAACGCCGAAAAATTCAATCTCCTCTTCGGAAATCGCTTTGACCAAGGTCTCATTCGCAAGACGAAATTCGACGATGTCCGAGATATAAACCGTTTTGAGGTTGTGTTTTTCGGCAAAGAGATCCAAATCATCACGGCGTGCCATTGTGCCGTCTTCTTTCATAATCTCACAAATGACCGCCGATTCGGCGAGTCCTGATAGACGGCATAGATCAACTGATCCCTCCGTATGGCCGATACGCACCAACGTACCTCCCTCTTTTGCAATCAAAGGGAAAATATGCCCAGGAGCAACCAGTTCAGAAGGCTGAGAAAGTGGATTAGCGAGAATTTTGATCGTCATATCCCGCTCATAAGTCGAAATACCTGTCGTTGCCGCCGTTGCGTCTACCGAGATCGTAAATGCCGTCTCATGCATCGACGTGTTAGATTTCACCATTGGCTCCAAATTAAGCCGTTTAGCGATGGAGGGATTGATTGCAACACAGATCAGACCCTTGGCGTGTGTCGCCATAAAGTTTACATGATCGGGAGTCGAAAAAACAGAGGCATAGACTAGATCTCCCTCGTTTTCGCGATCCTCATCATCGACCATGATCACCATTCGCCCTTTTTTAAACTCTTCAATCGCTTCCAAAACCCGTTGCATTGCTGACATAGATACTCTTTTCACTAAACATAGGAACTAATTATAAGATAAAAGGGTTAAAAAAACTATCACGATCAAAAAATTACCACTTTTAAACAACGCTATTGTCGAAACTCTTGACAAATCAGTTAAAAGTGTCTATAATTTCAACCTCTTTACGAGGTTATTGGGGTATCGCCAAGCGGTAAGGCAACTGGTTTTGGTCCAGTCATTCGGGGGTTCGAATCCCTCTTCCCCATCCACTTT
>JACXUE010000138.1 GCA_014764075.1 Sulfuricurvum sp. | reverse complement strand
GATTTTGCCACCTCCGACGCGATCCGCGATGAACTCACCGCATTGGGAATATCGATCATGGATACTCCATTGGGGACATTTTGGGAGAGTAGAGAGTGAGAGAGAGCTATAAACGGTTATGGCCTTATATCCGAGAATATAAATTTCAATTTTTTATGATCTTGATTGGGATCATTTTAACCGTCAGTGCAACAGCAGCTACTGCGCACATCATGAAGCCGCTGATGGACAATATGTTTATCAAAAAAGAGAGCCAAATGCTCTACATCATCCCAATGCTTTTAATAGCGATATATGTTTTTAAAGCAATCGGACGTTACATTCAATCGGTTTTCAATACCTATATCGGCCTCAATATTGTTTCAAAGATTCGAGAAGAGTTACTCTCCAAAATGATTCATTTGGATATGCAATTTCTCTATACCAACCGTAGCGGTGAACTCATCTCGCGAATTACCAACGATATCAACCGAATTCAATACTTCGTCTCCTCCATGATGCCTGAATTAGTTCGCGAAAGCCTCACTGTCATTACACTCATCGGATATGTTATCTATCTCAACCCTACACTTGCTTTTTGGGCATTGATCATCATGCCGCTTATCGTTTATCCACTCCTCAAAATCACTCGAAGGCTTAAACGTCTATCCCACCGTTCTCAAGAGAAAAATGCCGATATGGTTACCCGTCTAACTGAAGTTTTTAACAACTCAGAAATCATTAAATCCGATGCTACCGAGCACTACGAATTGGAAAAATTTCGACATGAAAACATCAATTTTTTTAAAATCAATATGAAATCAACCTATACCAGTGAATTAATTTCACCAATGATGGAGATTATCGCGGCAATTGGCCTTGCTACCGTTATCTATATCGGAGGTAAGCAAGTTTATGATGGCGCCATGAGCGTGGGAGAGTTCACCGCATTTTTAACAGCATTAGGACTAGTATTCCAACCGCTCAAAGGGGTCAGTAATATATTAGGAAGAGTGCAAGATGCCCAAGCGGCGAGTGAGCGGGTATTTCAAATTTTTGATATGAAAAACACGATAACGGATGGTCGACTTCAACTCGATGATCCTATCAAACAAATTCAATTCGATCACGTAACACTCAAATTTGAAGACAAAACGGCGTTAAATAGCATCAGCATAAATATTCATGCAGGAGAAACAATCGCATTGGTAGGTCAAAGCGGAGGGGGAAAAAGTTCTTTTGTCAATCTTCTCCTCCGATTTTACGATCCGATTTCAGGAACCATCTCGATCAATAACCATGATATCAAAGAGTACACGCAACATTCACTCCGTTCCCAAATCGCTTTTGTTTCTCAAAGAGTTTACATTTTTCAAGACACCTTGGCAGCGAACGTTGCGTACGGTAAAGCTATCGACGAAAAACGGGTTAAAGAGGCATTGATTATGGCAGATGCACTCGAATTTGCTCAATCTCTTCCGGAAGGAATCTACACGGTGATGCAAGAGTTCGGTGCAAATCTCTCAGGTGGACAGCGACAACGGATTGCTATAGCCAGAGCAATCTACAAACATGCATCGCTGCTTATTTTGGATGAAGCAACCAGCGCACTCGATAATGAGACTGAACGAAAAATACAAAATACTCTCAACGAATACACAAAAGATAAAATCACCATCCTTATCGCTCATCGTTTAAGCACGGTTCAAAATGCAAATAGGATTCTTCTCTTTAAAGCAGGTCAAATTGTAGGCGAAGGAAGTCATCAACAACTTTTACATACCTCTGAAGAGTATCAACGCCTCAGTCAAACTTTGAGTGAAAGTTAAGGAGAGAGCATGGGGATACCATTTCATTCACAAATGAGAAAAAAAATCAAAAACGGTTGTAATGCTCTGTTGCGCTTTCTGTTTCCGACACGTGCGCAACACACCATCATTCCATCTGAAAACATCCGTCGTATTTTGGTTATCCGTATCAATTATCGCATCGGAAATATTCTTTTTACAACTCCTCTTCTTCGTGCACTAGAGCAACGAGTCCCTGAAGCTTCTGTGGATGTATTAATTGGGGCACGCTATCCTGCGCCATTACTAAAAGGATTTTCGACGGTTCACAATGTTTTTGATTTTCCCCGAACGTTACTCAAAAGACCATTACACCTTTTTCGATACATTGCTCAACTTCGTCAACCCTATTATGATCTTGTAATCAATATGAATACCGGATCGGCAAGCGATCGCGTGGCAACGTTTTTAGCACGAGGAAAATACAAGCTAGGCTTTGATTCTTTAAGGGATTGGTCACCCACAACACATGTTGTCAATCCACCAAACGAATTGGTGCATGAAGCGTTAAAACCACTCGTTTTAATGGAAGCTTTTGGAAACAAATCTACCGATTTTCCGCAAAAAATGGATATTGCTCTTAATGAACACGAAGAGTCTGAAGCACTCGAGGAACTGAAAAAACGTCTTTTGGAACAGGGATATGTTTGGGGAAGTAAACGAAAAATCATAGGAATATTTCGCGATGCTCGATATGAGAAAAAAATCTCTAATGAGTGGTGGAATGAGTGGTATATGCACATGAAACGGCGCAATCCCGATTTCGTGTTTATCGATATTCTCTCGCCAGATGTAACCGAAAAACTTTCCGATGAGCTTTACTCTTTGCTCGAATCGAACTTGCGGTTTTTGGGGGCTATGCTCTCTCAAATGGATGCATTTGTGTGCGGAGATACAGGTCCAATGCATCTTGCAAGCGCTTCAGGAGCTCCTACAATCGCTCTGTTTAAAGCCACTACACCAACACTCTACGGAACACTCGGGAAAAACGACTTATCTTTGATACTTAACGGCTCTACGCCAAAATCTATCGCATTACAAATAACTGAACATATTGAAACACTCCCATTAAAGGGTTGATTAACAAACCATTCAACCTTTTTTGAGTATAATCGCGTCCACTTTAACTCTGCGAGGCGGGTCAACATGTTTGATTATGAATCTTTAAAACCATGGCTATTTAAGCTTCAACCAG
>JACXUE010000137.1 GCA_014764075.1 Sulfuricurvum sp. | reverse complement strand
AGGACTAACAGACGTGATACCAAAATAGTGCGTACCGCTGAATTTCAACGTTTTCGCTTTGGATTTTACGTTAACGTATTTTTTCATTTTTGCTTTGTACTTAGCAAAGTCTGATTCATTTTCGCGTAGAGATAGATCAACCTCTTTTGCGCTGATGAAATCACCCATCTCAACACGCCCTTCACCTGCAGTCGTATAGACTTGTCCACTTTTTGGATCAGTATAAAGGGTTAGTGTATCAGCTGACGCTACACCGCCAATCATCACTGCAGCAAGGGCAGATAATGTAACTTTTTTCATTCGAATTACTCCTGTTTTTTAATAGCGTCATTGTAGATAACAATGATTACACCAATGTTACATTACACAATGATTACAATAAGATAAATGAATGGAAAACATAACATAAATAGTAGAAAACGCTCCATCGAACGCATACGCAAGGACAATGGAGCCAAACTTAAGGATTGAAGAAGGAGAATTGAATTTGGGTCTGATTAGGACACCTCTAAAGAGACCGTGGTACGTTTAGAGGTGTCCTAGCTCCCATTTGGGATGATCAGACAAAGCACAAACCGCTCCCCAAACAAGGGCACCGCTCGCAAAGCGATGTTCCCTTGAGCTCAGGGGAAACGGAGATAAACGAAAACTTATTTGACGTTCTCTGCCCAGTATTGACGAACAAGGTTGGTTGCTTCAACAGAGAGAGGGATATATCCCAATTTTTCCGCCGCTTTATCACCGTTGCGGAATGAGTAGTCGAAAAATTTGATAACTTTTGCATTCACTTCAGGTGTTTCACGTGGCATAAGGATATAAGTCGCCGCTACGATCGGATAGGTTGAATCCCCTTTTCCTGCTACGAGTGAACCGTAGAAGTGATCTTTTTTCGTCCAAGATGCGTTATTAATCGCGTTTTGGAAGTTTGCTTTACGTGCAGTTACCCATTTACCGCTCGCTGTTTGCAACGTAGCTGCTGCTAGGTTATTTTTCTCTTTGTATGAGGTTTCGATGTATCCGATAGAGTATGGAGTTTGTTTGATGATGTTTGTAACCCCTTCGTTCCCTTTTCCGCCGACACCGACAGCCCAACCGATCGCTTTACCAGTTCCGAATTTGCTTTTCCACATTGGTGAAACATTGCTCAAATAGTCTGTAAATACGTGGGTCGTACCTGATCCATTGATTGGTAGTTGACACGAGTTTTGGTCGCTTTTTGGTAGTTGTATGCCCAGTCATAATAACATGGAGCTGGGAACGTAGCACCCGCACCGTTGATTTTTTCAGCCGCTACCATCGATGTCGCTCCGATCGCCGCGATCACTAGAGCTTTGGTTACTTTTTTTAGCATAATGGAATCCTTTTGGAATTTTTATGGCGACATTGTAAAGTGGTGAGGTAACGATTCGATTACAAAAGTGGGGCAGTGATTGTAATCTCTCGGTTATAAATGATTGATATAATCGCGCACTTCATTATATATCAAAGGCACACGCATGCTACCACGTTATGAAAACAAACTGATCGAAATTCGAGGGATGATTTCGGCGCTATTGTCCCAAATTATCCTCTCCAGCCAAGAGACTTTGGCGGCGTTCGAACACAACAAACACGATCTGTTTGAAAACTCGCGCACTTATGTGAAAAATCTCCAAATCGACACCAACAAAGTCGACAACGAGATTATCAAAACATTTGCCCTGTTCGGTCCAGAAGCCGATGAACTCCGTCTCCTCGTCGCCTATCTCAAAATGACCAACGAAATCGAGCGTATTGGCGATGGGATCAAAAAATATAGTCGCCGCCTCCAAGAGCACTGCATGGGGGGGTGTGATATGTCGATTATAACCCAAGCGATCATTCAGTTGCACAAAACGACGATCAATGCGTTACAATACATTCTAGAATGTCTCAACAACATCCAAACGTGTGACGCGGATGACACCTACCGCAAAGTAATGGTAGAAGAGTCCAAAAATGATGATCTTTTCTCTATTATGGAAAAAGAGCTCCTCAACCTCATTATCGATGCTGATGAACTCGCAGTAGAGTACGTGAAAGTTTTGGGGACATTGCGCAAGTTAGAGCGTATCGGAGATCGCACCGTCAATATCGCCTCTTTGATGCTCTATGCGCAAAGGGGGGGAGAACTCAATCTCCATAGTTGATCGATATGCGGTTTGAATCGAAATTTATCCAAAAAGAGGTTAGCGGTGGAAACTCTCATCGTGATTGTCGAAGATGAACAGGATATTTTAGAGTTGATGGAGTTCCACCTCGCCAAAGAGGGGTATGAGACGATCGGCTTTCTCAACACCAAACACGTTCAAGCCGCCCTCGAAGAGGAGAGGGTCGATCTCATCATTATGGATCGCAATCTACCTGGTGCGGAAGGATCGGAGTTTATCGAGAGCCTCCGTAAAAAAGGGATCCAAACACCGGTCATTTTCGTCAGTGCCAAAAACAAAGACGAAGAGATTGAACAAGGATTCGAGCGGGGTGGCGATGATTACATCACCAAACCTTTTAGCATGAAAGAGCTCATTTTACGAGTCAAAGCGCTACTCCGTCGAACACAGAAAAAATCAAAAGAGGGGCTCCTCACCTATCGGGACATCACCCTCAATCTCGCCGCCCGTACCGTCACCATCGAAAGCAATCTGGTCGAACTCACCAAACTCGAATTCGATCTGCTCCACGCCCTCATCCTCAACAAAAATGTCGTTTTAGAGCGTGATTATCTCCTCGAACATGTTTGGGGAGCCGACGAAGTGTATCAAGACCGCACCGTCAACGTCGCCATCAACCGTCTCAAAGAGAAAATCGATCCCGATAAGAGCAAAGAGTATATCAAAACGGTCCGAGGAGTCGGTTACACCCTGTGCTAAAAATCCATCAGCTTTTTTTCCTCAACGTCCTCGGTCTTTTTATGGGGGCACTTATTGTTGCTTCGTTAATGAGTTACTATACCCTCAAATCGATGATTATCCACGAGAGTGAAGAGCGGCTGGTTGAGAATATCTCTCTGCTGGAGCCTTTGCTCATCTCCACCAACGATTTTGACCGCTTCGTCGCCCAAGCATCGGGAAAAACCTTTTTAAGAGTTACTATCATTGATGAAGAGGGAAATGTGATCGCTGAGAGCAATGGTGACAAAACAGCAATGGAAAATCCCGTCGGACAACTCGAAATCATGGAAGCGATGAGCAAACCTCATGGTGTCTCGGTTCGATATTCCAACACAATCAAGAGCGATTTTATCTACGTTGCCCGTAAAATAGTGACACCGGAAAAAACGTTTTATATTCGTCTTGCCATGAGTTTAGAGAAGGTGATGGATCATTTTTATACCCTATGGATACAGCTCGTGGGGGCGTTTAGCGTACTGGTCGTAATTGCCCTCATCATCGCCTACAATATCTCCAAAAAAGCCCACTATGATATCCTCCAGATCACCCATTTTCTCAATCAGGTATCGGCAAAAAATTACAAAGCGATTCTCAAACCCCAATATTTCCGAGAGTTTCTCCAAATCTCAATCATGCTCAAAAATTTGGTCAAAAAACTCCATAACCGAGACAAACAAAAACGGAAACATACCGCCAAGCTGCGACTCATCAACAAGCAACAAAACGATATCCTTTCAGCAATCAGCCATGAGTTCAAAAACCCTATCGCCGCAATCATGGGATATGCCGAGACCCTCCAAGACGATCTGCATCTTGATCCGAAAATCAGAGCTAAATTTCTCGATAAAATCCTCTCCAATACCCAACGGATCACACACATGTTAGAGCGCCTCTCCCTTTCGGTCAAATTGGAGAACAACGACCTTAGGGTCAAACCCAACGAATTTGACCTCGGCGGTGTTTGTATCGATACCATCTCGATTTTACAGGCCAAATATCCCCATCGAACCATCACGTTCAACGGTGGCACGAAAACGGTATTCGCCGATCGAACAATGATCGAACTGATTGTCACCAACCTCGTCGATAACGCCCTCAAATACTCCGAAGAGGAGGTATTGATCACCCTTGACGATACCACCCTCAGTGTCACCGACAAAGGGATCGGAATCGCCCCCTCCGAACTCGATAAAATCACCTCCAAGTTCTATCGTGTCCAAAAAAACCGATGGGACAACTCGATGGGGCTGGGGCTCTCTATCGTCAGTTACATCCTCAAACTCCACAATTCAACACTCAATGTTCAAAGC
>JACXUE010000136.1 GCA_014764075.1 Sulfuricurvum sp. | reverse complement strand
AGGTACTCGGTTCGATATACGGATCAACCATCGACACATCAAACCCTCTCAACGCCACATGCGACCCAGCACGCAGAGGAGATCGAACAATATCCGAAGCTGCCTCAAACGTACTTTTTTCATTGATACGAGTGGAGAGGTCGCGCAAATCGACGTTGTCAAGATTGAATCCGACAGGTCCGAGATCGAGATCATACGCTCTCCCCTCCGCGTAATCGCTGAATTTAATTTATTTTTTGGTTTGATGGGAGTAATGTAATAGCATGATAGATTTGCCAAGGAGGTTAAAGATGGAAGTCAGCTCCTACATTTTTCAAAACCCCTATTCTCAACCGTTCCAAATAGGTCGTCCCGATCCGGCGATGCTCAAAGCCAAAAATGAGAAAGCGCAAGAGGAGCTGGAAGCACAACAACAGCAAAGTGCCCAACTCTCTAACACCCAAACCCAAAAGGAACCCAACCCTCTAGCAATCAAATCCTCAGCCCTCTACCAAGGCGATACCAGCTACAGTAAAACCGCCCTTTCGGTCAATGCGTTTACCACCCTCTCCAAGGAGACTCAGCGCTCCGAAAACATCGCAACCTATGCCAACAACGCCGCAAACATTGCATCCTCTTTTGCCACGGCATAAGGGGAGCCATTTCAATACTTTCGTTAATCTGTTTTACTTTTAGCCTACTTAAATCTTGTTTTCGACATAATCACCTACTTTATCTCACCTATATGGATGGACTTTATGAACCGCAAGAAAATCTACAATCCGAACTCTACCGAACACGTAAACGACCGACGCATATTCGGAGGGAATCCGACAGGGATTTTCGAGCTCAACAACATCAAATACCAATGGGCCTATAACCTATGGGAGATGATGCTCAACAACACATGGTTCCCCAAAGAGGTGGACATGACCCGCGATGCGGTCGATTACAAATACCTCACCGAGATGGAGAAAACGGCGTACGATAAAGCCCTCTCCCAGCTGATTTTCATGGATTCGCTCCAAACCAACAACCTAATCGACAACGTCAATCCGTATGTGACTGCACCGGAGATCAACCTCATCTTGGTACGCCAAAGTTTCGAAGAGGCGCTCCACTCCCAAAGCTACGCCGTCATGGTCGATTCGATCAGCCAAAACAGTGAAGAGATTTACGATCTCTGGCGCAAGGACATGATGCTCAAAACCAAAAACGACTCGATCGCCTCACGCTACGAAGAGCTTGCCGAAGATCCGTCTGAGAGTGCTTTTGTCAAAGCGTGTTTTGCCAACCAAATTTTAGAAGGGATCTATTTTTACAGTGGGTTTACCTACATCTACACCCTCGCCCGTTCAGGGAAAATGCTCGGCTCCGCGCAGATGATCCGCTTTATCCAACGCGACGAAGTGACCCACCTCGTACTATTTCAAAACATCATTAACACCTTGCGCCGTGAACGAAGTGATCTCTTTACTGAAGCGCTGATCGAAGAGGTTTACGATATGTTCCGCAAAGCGGTCGAACTTGAAACCGCGTGGGGCAAATACATCACCCAAGGACAGATTTTGGGTCTCACCAACGAAATCGTGGAACAATACATCCAATACCTCGCCGATACACGGTTGCATGCTGTTGGGCTCAAGCCGATCTACAACGTCTCCCATCCGATCAAATGGGTTGATGATTTCTCCAAATTCAATGATCAAAAAACAAACTTTTTCGAAGGCACCGTCACCAACTACTCCAAAGGAAGCCTCAGCTTTGACGACTTCTAAAACCCGCAGTGTCGTCTCCCTTTGCTTTGAGATGCACCGTGATTTCTCCCGCAACCTTGAGCGTCTCATTGAACTCCTCTCAAAAACTCCCGAAGACGCCATTGTTGTTGCCCCCGAAGTGTGTCTGAGCGGTTTTGCGTACGATCGTTTTGACGAAGCGGCCGATTTTACTCCCGCAGCCATCGACTCTCTTTTAAAATACCTCGGCGATAGGTTGCTGATCTTTACCGCCATTACCAAAGAGGAGGGGAGGATTGTAAACACCGCCTACGCGTTGCACAAAGGGGGAATCCTCCACCGCCAAAACAAAGTAAAACTCTTCGCGCTGGGTGCCGAACACGAACATTTCGCTCCGGGCGAGGAGGGTGATATAATTGCGTTTACTTTTGAGGGGATCAAAATCGGGATTCTAATCTGTTTTGAGCTTCGGTTCAAAACGTTGTGGCAAAAGCTGGAAGGGTGCGATATCATCGCGATAAGCGCCCAATGGGGAAAACTGCGGAGCGAACATTTCGTTACCCTCACCAACGCGTTAGCGGTGATGAATCAGTGCTACGTTATCGCCAGTGATGCGGCGAACGAAGATACGAGCGCCATGAGCGGCATCGTCACCCCTTTTGGAGGAGAGTTACGCAATCACGGCGCCGAACTCCTCGTATCCCATTTTGAGAGCCGCACCGTAGCGTCTATGCGGCGCTATCTAAACGTAGGAATAGCATGAACATCGATAGAATCACCGCGATCAAAACCACCCGAATGGCAGAGGAGATCCATAAAAAATTCCCTCTTCGTCCCACCATCAAAAACGCCATTATCAACACCAATCGTGAAATATTCGTTCCCCTAGCGATGCGCCATAACGCCTACCGCCTCGATGCCCTCCCCATCGGAGCGCAGCAATACATCTCATCCCCTTTGACGGTCGCGAAAATGACGCAATACCTCAGCCCAGAGGGGTGCGACAGTGTATTGGAGATCGGATGCGGCAGCGGCTATCAGGCGGCAGTTCTCTCCCAAGTATTCCGCCGCAACTCCGAGAAGGGGGGATTTTGATCGCTCCGATCGACAAAGGGCGCGAGCAGGTGATCACCCGTTTTACGAAGCAGGGCGGGTTAATCCACGAGGATACCCTCGAAGTATGCGATTTCGTCCCAGTACTGAGCGGTGTAGTGCGCAAATGAGTCTTCCGGAACCGTTTCGCGAACGTTTAGAGAGAATCGTTCCACGTGAACAATTTGAAACGATTATCCGTACTTTCGACGCTCCCAAACAGGTCACCTTTCGCTACAACCCCCTTAAAACGGCTCCTGAAGCACTCGAAGCTGAACTGGAGAAAGAGGGAATTGTTTATGAAAGAGTAGAGTGGGATATCCTAGAGGGTGCTTATCGTATCCATCCCGAAGATAAACTCCGCCTCACCCAAACATCCGCATTTTATGAGGGGCGTCTTTATATTCAAAACCTCTCGTCGATGATCGCTCCCATCCTCCTCGCACCTCGTCCCGATGAGACGGTACTCGATCTCGCCGCAGCACCTGGGGGGAAAACGCTGATGTTGGCGGGACTAATGCAAAACACCGGATGGCTCTCCGCCGTCGAACCCTCACGGGAGCGTTTTTTTCGCCTCTGCGACAATCTCAAATCCCAAGGGGTAACCAACGCCCACACCTACATGACCGACGGGCGTAGTGTCGGAAAAAAGTGTCCCCAGATGTTTGATCGGATCCTCCTCGACGCACCGTGCTCTTCTGAGGCACGATTCAAAACCCATGAACCCAAATCAATGAGCTACTGGAGCGTCCATAAGGTCAAAGAGACCTCAAAGCTCCAGCGTCGATTGTTGCTTTCAGCATTCGATGCCCTCAAACCAAGGGGCAAATTGCTCTACAGCACCTGCTCGTTTTCCCCTGAAGAGAACGAATCACCCCTTCAGCACCTCTTAGAGCGCCATGGAGCGCATTTAAAGACATTACCTATATCTTTGCCCTTCGAGAACATTCAAAAACCTCTGACGCGCTGGGGCAAAGAGGTGTATGACGAGCGGATCCAAAA
>JACXUE010000135.1 GCA_014764075.1 Sulfuricurvum sp. | reverse complement strand
ATCCTCAGCCCCGATCATCCCCAAGTCACCATGAAGTGCTTCGGTGGGGTGGAGAAAAAAACTCGGCGTCCCCGTTGAGGCGAATGTCGCGGCAATCTTGGCACCGATCAGCCCCGATTTGCCGACTCCGGTAATGATCAACTTTCCTCGACAAGAGAGAATCATCTCAACGGCACGTGTAATCTCCCCTCCCAAACGCTTTTTGGCATCCATGAGAGCCTTGGCTTCAATTTCAAGTGTGTTGCAGGCTATTGCGATATAATCGTTGTTCATAAATTAGATTATAGCTGAAATGGGCTTTATCCATGCAAAATCTTTACTATGAAGTCAACACCCTTGATCGTCGTGCCGTAGAGCTTTACGGGATAAGCGAAACGATTATGATGGAACATGCCGCCGCAGGTATGGCCGTATGGATACAAAAACGTTTCCCCAAAAACAGCTCCGTTTTGATCGTGTGCGGCAAAGGGAATAACGGAAACGACGGTCGGGTTCTCGGCCGTCAACTTGAGGGTGATTACCTTGTATCTTTTGAGTATGATCCCGATTGTCGCTACGACGTCATTGTAGACGCCCTTTTGGGGAGCGGCATAAGCCGTAACATCCCCTCAGACGTTGCATTGTTGATCGATGCGCTAAATCGGAGCAATGGGTATAAAATCGCATGCGATGTCCCTAGCGGCTTGTTTCCCAATGGAACACTTGATCCCCACACTTTCAGAGCTGATGTGACGATTACCATGGGAGCACTCAAGCGAAGCCTCTTTAGCGATGCGGCCAAAGAGGTGGTCGGGGAGATCATCGTAGCTGATTTGGGGATATCACGGGGTCGATACGAAATACCCTCATCATGGAAACTTCTCGAAACCACGGATCTTGTCCTCCCCCGCCGTTCAACTCTTTCGGCGCACAAAGGCTCTTTTGGTCATCTTGCCGTTGTATGCGGAGAAAAAGTCGGTGCCTCAGTTATCGCCGGTTCTGCGGCTCTCCGTTTCGGTGCAGGATTAGTGAGCCTCATCAGCAATGAAAACGTCACCCTCCCCTATGAGTTGATGCAAAGCCATTCACTCCCATCAACCACCACCGCAATCGCGTTAGGGATGGGATTGGGAGCAGAATTTTGCGATGATGAACTGGATTGTTTATTGGACAATAACCTCCCGCTGGTTTTGGATGCCGATATTTTTGTCCACCCCATGTTCACCAAACTCTTAAAACGTGAAAATATCATCCTCACCCCCCATCCCAAAGAGTTCACCCAAATTTTACGGATCGCAGGTGTAGCCGATATCGATGTGCCGACTCTCCAAAACAACCGTTTTAGCTATGTCGAGCAATTTTGCACCGCGTACCCCAATGCCGTATTGCTTCTCAAAGGTGCTAACGTCATTATCGGCGCACATGAGGAGTTTTATATCAATCCCCACGGAACCGTCGCATTAGCCAAGGGGGGGAGCGGGGATGTCTTGGCAGGATTAATCGGAGCACTTCTTGCCCAAGGTTACACGCCGCTTGCCGCCGCGATACAGGGCTCTCTTGCTCACACACTTGCCGCACGCGGCTTTGATAAAAACAACTATGCCCTCACCCCATTTGATCTGATAGAAAGAATTACCACTTTATGAAAAAAATCGTCGCCCTTTTCAGCGGCGAGGGGACCAACCTCGCCAATCTCATTGAAAAAATCCATCTCAAGCATGGTATGATTGTATGCGCCATCACCAACAATCCCCAAGCGGGTGGGATTGCTAAAGCGCGCGCCGCCCATATCCCCGTAGAGATTTTGGATCATCGGGATTTTCAGAGCCGTGAAGCCTACGATGCCACGTTGGTGGAGCTGATCAGCGAATACAATCCCGACCTTGTCGTCCTTTGCGGATTTATGCGGATTCTCACCCCTGTTTTTACATCACAAGTACGTTCCATCAATCTTCATCCCTCTTTGCTCCCAGCTTTCAAAGGTACAAATGCGATCAAACGAAGCTTTGAAAGCGAAGAGAAGGTGTGCGGCGTGAGTGTTCATTGGGTTACCGACGAACTCGACGGCGGTGAAATAATCTTGCAAAAAAGTTTTACCAAAAATTCTTTGGATACTTTAGAAGAATTTTCGGCTAAAATTCGCGCTATCGAGCATGAAATTCTCCCGCTAAGCGTTATTAAAATTCTAGGCGATCACTAAATAAGGATAACACTATGCATACATTACAAATTGGAAAATATACTCTAGGTAGCCGCCTCATCGTGGGAAGCGGCAAATACGATTCATTCGAAACGACCAAAGCGGCAACCCTCGCATCAGGATCTGAGCTTATTACCGTAGCGGTGCGCCGTCTCAATATCACCAATCCGAACGAGCCGAATCTTCGTGATACCTTTGCAGGAACCAATGTAAAATTCTTACCAAACTCCGCAGGATGCACCACTGCCGAAGAGGCGATCACCCTCTTTCGCCTCACCCGTGAAGCGACAGGGATTGATCTCATCAAACTCGAAGTGATTGGCGACACCCAAAAAACTCTCTATCCCGATGTCCTAGAGACGATCAAAGCGTGTGAAGTGTTAGCGCGCGACGGCTTTACGATCATGGCGTATACCTCGGATGATCCGATCATGGCGCGCCGATTGGAAGATGCAGGAGCCCACGCGATCATGCCTCTCGCCGCTCCGATCGGTTCAGGTCTCGGGGTTCAAAACAAATATAACATCGTGTTTGTACGTGAGGCGGTAAAAGTGCCGATTATCGTCGATGCAGGGATTGGATGCGCCAGTGACGCAGCGTTAGCGATGGAACTCGGAGCGGATGGTGTCTTGACAAACACAGCGATTGCGCAGGCGCAAAATCCGATGTTGATGGCAGAAGCGATGAAAAATGCGGTGATTGCAGGAAGACTCAGTTATTTAGCAGGACGGATTGCTAAACGTCCGTATGCTACGGCCAGTTCACCCGTTGATGGAATGATCCAGTTTTAATAACTGACCTTACGCACTTGATGAAATCAAGGACAATATGGCTAGTTTCTGCCATATCCGAAAGATATGGCAAGCTTTAGGGGGTTGTATGGGTGAAAAGCGTTAA
>JACXUE010000011.1 GCA_014764075.1 Sulfuricurvum sp. | reverse complement strand
AAAAACCGTTTGGGGAGAGGGATTGCCGTCGAAATACTCTTTTTCTCATTTTTGACTCTGCCCAGATCAAAATCGGGGAGAAAATCGATCACGATCTCGCCTCGATGCCAATAGAGTGACGCGGAGAGGACGACCAAACCACTGATCCCTTTGTGAGCGAAAAGCAAATCCTCATCCAACGTTTTCCCCGCCACATGGATACGGGCTCTGCAGCTGATCCCGCTAAGCTCTTTCATCCAAAACTCTTTGGGCTGCAACGTCAACCCGACTAGTGCGGGGGAAAACGGTACCGTTTTAATCCCGTAGTTTTGAGCGATTTTGAGACCGATGTCACTCGCACCAAGCTCTTTGTAACTCGCTCCTCCGGTTGCAACAACCACATTTTTGGCGCTGATTTTTCCTTTGTCCGTAATAATGACAAAAGGGGATTGTCCCTCGACACTCAGGATTTTATGTCCCAAAAGCAAATCGGATCCGCTGGCTTTTCCCAGCAAAATAGAGATCACTTCGTCTGAACTTTTCGGGCAGAAATAGTACCGCTCTTTACGGATCACGGGACGCAAACCGCCATCTTTAAAATACTCCAATAGTGCTTTTTGCGGAAATACTGAAAGAACTGATTTAATAAGTGCTCGATCCCCGAGATAGTGGCTCTCGTCCACCTCGACATTGGTGAGGTTGCACTTGCCCCCACCGGAGGCTTTGAGTTTCAATGCAGGGCGGTTGTTACCCTCGATAATAGCAACTGAGAGAAGGCTATTTTGCCGCAGCTGCGCCGCGCACATCAGCCCACCTGCTCCCCCTCCGAGGATGATAACGTCGTAATGTTTCATTTAACGCTTAATCAGCCGAAGCGCCAAACCGAGGCTCAGGAGAGAAATAGCTACAATATGCGGTGTTTCCAATGGTCGGTAACCGAGTAAAAGATGGATAATCACCAACACGATCCCAATGTAGAGCAATTTGTACCACGATTTTACCTGCGAAGCGATGGAGAGGATCAACAACGCCCCCACCCCTACCGATAAAAATAGGTGAGAAAAAAAGAGTTTTCCCAAATGGCCAACGGCAAATTGGTGTGCGGCGATAAACAACACCAGATGGAGTATCCCGTAGAAAATTGCAAAACCGCCGAGGAGTTTTTTAAATTCTCGAAGATCAAACCGCACATAGGTGTGGAGGGGATTCACCCAAAACGCGAGAATCAAAATCCAAAGCGCACTTATCCCCGATACTTTGCAGAGGTAGTAGAGTTTGTTCTTCACACTCGGCAGGGCAAAACCAAAGATATTCTCCACCCACACCACCGATTGATCGAACCATACGATTCCCGAACCATCAATAAAAAAAACAGCCATACCGATCATTGGGATCAAAGCCAAAAGAGTTATTAGATATTTCATGATGAAAGTGTAGCCAAAAAATGATTGGCTATAATATCACTATACTATTTTCAAGGCTAAAAATGTCCAAAAAGCTCCATGTCGTCTCCTTAGGCTGCACCAAAAATCTCGTCGATACCGAGGTGATGCTCGGACGACTCAAAGATTTTGAAATGACCGATGCGAGCGAAGAAGCGGACGTCATCATCGTCAATACCTGCGGATTTATCGATGCAGCAAAACAAGAGTCGCTTAATACCGTCCTAAGTCTCGATGCGGGACGCAAGAGCGATTCGGTTCTCGTTATGGCAGGATGTCTCTCGGAGCGGTATAAAGAAGAGTTATCCAAAGAACTCAAAGAGGTCGACATCTTTACCGGTGTCGGCGATTATGACAAAATCGATGAACTCCTAGCCGCCAAACAGAGCCGTTTTACCCCCGAAGTGTACCTCATCGACGGTGCCGAGCGGGTCGTCACGGGTTCAACCTATCATGCGTACATCAAACTCTCGGAAGGGTGCAATCAGCAATGCAGTTTTTGCGCTATCCCTTCATTCAAAGGAAAACTTCACTCCCGTGATTTGGAAAGTATCGCCCATGAAGTTGAAGGGCTGGTTGCCAAAGGGTATTATGATTTTAGCTTCGTCTCCCAAGACTCCAGTTCGTACCTGCGCGACCAAAACATTCAAGATGGGCTTATCCACCTCATAAAGCGGATCGAACTGATCGATGGGGTCAAAAGTGCCCGTATCCTTTACCTCTATCCTTCAACCACGTCACTCAAACTGATCAAAGCGATCGGTGATTCGAAAGTATTCCACAACTATTTCGATATGCCGATCCAACATATCAACGACGAAATGCTCCGCATCATGAAACGGGGATTCGGAAAATCCAAAACCTTAGAACTCCTCAATGCAATGAAAGCGCTACCGTCTTCTTTTATCCGTACCAGCTTCATCGTCGGACATCCGCAAGAGAGCGATACAATGTTCGAAGAGATGGCAGAGTTTGCCGCGTCGTTTGGGTTTGATCGACTCAATGTTTTTGGCTACTCCGATGAAGAGGGGACAACCGCTCATGAGATGATCGATAAAATCCCATCCAAAACGATCAATACACGCGCCAAAAAACTGGGCAAAATCGCCACCAAAGTCGAAGAAGCGAGCCTCGCTAAACTGGTAGGGCAAGAGATCTTACTCGTCATCGACGGAGAATCTGACGAGCATGAATTTCTTCTCAGCGCGCGTGCTCTGAATTGGGCACCCGATGTCGATGGAGAGATTTATATCAACGACCGAGAAATCGAGGAAGATCTCCAATACGGAGTGATCTATCGCGCCCGCATTACCGACATCGCAGGGAAAAACCCATTAGCCACCGTGAAAGCTCATGCGTGATCTTCTTCACCTCGATCTTCTAAAAAAAGGGAGAGCGCTTCTCGCTTTTTCCGGGGGTGTCGATTCAAGCGCCCTTTTTCATCTCCTTTTAGAACATGACATCGCTTTTGATATCGCCCACGTAAACTACCACACCCGTTCATCGAGCGATGCCGAAGAGCAAAATGCCCTAGACCTCGCATCACGGCACCGACTTCAATGCCATATTCACTCCTGTCGACTCGGAGGAGCCAATTTTGAACATCGCGCCCGCGAAGAGCGATACCGTTTTTTCGACTATCTGATGAAAAAATACTCTTATGATTATCTTCTTACCGCCCATCAGCTCAATGACCGCTTAGAATGGCTCATGATGCAGCTGTGTCGCGGATCGGGATTACCCGAGATGCTCGGTATCCGTTCCCGAGATTTACAAGGTGATATCACTATTCTTCGACCCCTTTTGGAGTGGGACAGAGCCTCCATTGAAACGTATCTTTCAAAACATGGGATCCCTCACTTTATCGACGAGAGCAACGCAGATGAGCGCCATACCCGCAACTTTTTCCGCCACCGCTTTAGCACACCGATGCTCAAAGAGTTTCAAGAGGCTATTCGCCGGAGTTTCCGCTATCTTGAAGAGGACTCCGACAACTTGATCGAACCGATGAATTTTGAAACTCTCAACGGATTTTCTTATGCTCCAAATCCGAGGAATATCCGCTCTATCGTGGTAGGAATCGATACATTTTTTAAAAATAGCGGCTATTTACTCAGCCAACATGACAAAGAAGCTCTTAAAGGGGGGGGTGAGCACATTATTGGTCGTCATACAGTGGTATCGATAGAGGAAAATTATACGTTTATCGCCCCCTATGAGCCGAATATCGTGATGGATAAAGGGTTTAGGGAAGAGTGCAGAAAACTGCGTGTGGGGGCTAAACTTCGGGGATACCTATACGGTTCTCCCGAAGCGATGAGGATTATCCTTCGATTAAAAGGCGGTTTAGAACCTCCTCAATCCGACTAACACCGATAATCTCCAATGAATCCCTCACTTCATCGGGGATGTCACTCAAATCACGGTCAAAGTTTTTTTGCGGAATAAGGGCAAGTTTCATCCCAGCACGATGTGCCGCAATCAATTTCTCTTTGAGTCCTCCGATCGGGAGAACATTTCCGGTCAATGAAACTTCACCCGTCATGGCGATATCGGCACGCACTTTTTTGTTGGTCAGGATCGACGCGATAACCGTAGACATCGCAATCCCCGCACTCGGTCCATCTTTAGGGGTTGCCCCATCGGGGACATGGATGTGCAGATCGAAGCGTTTATACACCTCGCTCGCCTCAACTACCGTGCCACTCTCCCGCTCAGTAGTATTGAGAGGGATGATGGAGTGATCCACCGTCAATTTCCCCTCATCAATCAAGGTTTTCACTACCGAAAGGGCAATACGGGCGGACTCTTTCATCACATCCCCCAAACTTCCGGTGAGTTGGAGCACCCCTTTGCCGTTGATGCGGATCGCTTCGATTTTGAGCACATCTCCCCCAACCGCTGTCCAAGCCAACCCGTTAACAACACCGATACGGTCGATATGATCGGTTCGGTCGATCTCAAAAATCGTTTTTTCCAAAAACTCTTTGAGATTTTTCAAATTCACGCTCACCTTTTGAGTACTCGGGTCTTCAAGGATCTTTTTTGCCGCTTTGCGGACGATATCGGCAACACGGCGACGGAGGTTACGAACTCCCGCTTCGCGGGTATGCTTTTCGATCACTTCTGCCAAAGCGGTTTTGGAGATCGAAAGCTCGCTGGGTTTGAGACCGTGCTTTTTCAGCTCTTGAGGGATCAGATACTGTTTAGCAATCTGGAATTTCTCCTGAGGCGTGTACGAGCTTACCGAAATAAACTCCATACGATCTCGTAACGGCCCTGGAATCTGTCCCACATCGTTCGCCGTAGCGATAAAAATCGCTTTGGACAAATCGAGATTAAAGTTCAAATAATAATCCCTAAAATGGGTATTTTGCTCCGGATCGAGAATTTCAAGCAACACCGCAGTCGGATCACCGCGATGCGATTTGGCCACCTTATCAATCTCATCAAGGACAATGACGGGATTCATCTTTTTGGCTTCGATCACCCCCTGCACAATACGCCCTGGCATCGCACCGATATAGGTACGGCGATGTCCGCGAAGTTCATTAACGTCTTCCAACCCTCCCAGTGCGATACGAACCAACGGACGTTTCAGCGCTTCGGCAATCGAATTGGCCAGTGACGTTTTACCTACGCCCGGAGGGCCGGCGAAACACAAGATCGCACCGCGCCCCTCTTTGTCGGCGATCCCGCGAAGCTCCAAGAGCTCTTTAACCGAGAAATATTCCAAAATCCGCTCTTTGGGTTTTTTGAGTGAAAAGTGATCTTTATTCAGCTGATTTTCGACATCGTGAATATTAAGCGCTTTTTTTGCCTCCTCCCCAAACGGAATTTCAAGAACCCACTCAAGATAGGTTTGAATCATCCCAGCATCTGCGCTGTCGGGATGCATCCGCGCAAACCGCTCCAACTGCTTGCTGATCTCTTTGTAGGCATCAGGGTGCATTTTCTCTTTTTTGGCTTCGAGTTTTTTGCGGAACTCTTCGATCTCTTCATCGCGGTGGGTATCGGTCCCCAGCTCTTTTTGAATCTGTTTGAGCTGCTCTTTGAGAAAATACTCTTTATTCACTTTCTCTATGCGGGTATGCACTTTGGAACGTATCTCTTTTTGGAGTTTGTTCGCCTCCGTCTCCTCGATTAGTTCATCAATCAGCATTAAAAACCGTTTTTCAGGATCACGCTCTACAAACAACTTATAAGCGTTCTCTTTTTTAATCTTGATGGAGCTGCAGATAAGATCGACAATACGGTTGTATTCGTGATTCTCTTCAATAGTGCGGAGCAAATCGGGTGGGAAATAGTTGCTCACCTGCGAAAGAGCACGCACTTTTTCTCGTAATACTTCCAATATAGCATCCATTTTGAGCTCATTGACGCTATGGGATTGAATCAAATCGACATGGGCGCGAAGAGGGTTATCATGCACCATATCGATAACATGCCCACGTGCCAAACCTTGAAACAACACTTTGATCCGGCCATCAGGGAGAGCCACTTTACGCATGATCGAGCCGATAACACCCGCATCGTAAATCGATGTTCCTTCACGCTCCCCCTCATGATCAGGTTTTACCGGACACACGATAAGAAGCGAATTGCTCTCAATTGCCTCTGCCGCCGCTGCAATATTTTTCTCATCACTCAAAAACAGCGGTGAAATCATAAACGGGTATAAAAAAAGCTCATCTTCCGCAATAATCGGCAAAATCGCCGGAAAAGAGCCGTAATTACTCAATTGCATAAATCAAAATTCCTTATGTAAAATTTTCTATTTGCTTTGATTGTCATCCATAGAGATAACATTTCGAGTTCGTGGAATAAGGAAATCATACCAACTGCTGCTTCCATCCCCCTCAAACATCTCTCGATACCAAGGGATATCAGCTTCGACGATCTCATCCGATTTGATCCATGTAATCGGTGATTGTCCTCGATAATACTCTGCCCCTTTGGGTTTACCCAAACGCTCATACAACTGAGCGATCTGTTCGTTGAGTACTCCCCGAGCTAGGTGCAATTGTGTTTCCATCGTATTGATCTGTGGCAAATAGGTAGAATATGGATAGCTCATTTTAAACGTTTCCACCTCCTTTATCGTCTCATCGATCAATCCCTGATCCCGTCCTGGATTCGGCAATGCCAAAAATTGCGCTTTCACTTTCAAAAACTCGGCATATTCACGCCCCTCAGGAGTCGCATAACGACGAATGTATTCATTGAGAAAATGTTCCGCCAAGAGATACTCATCATGCGCCATATGGGCTTGCGCCATGATTATCGTCGCTTCAGAGAGAAACGGGGAGCTGATATGCTCGCTTTGTAACGAACTAAAATAGCTGTCGGCTTTTTCGAGATTGCCGTTCGAAATCGCCATAACCATTTTCTCATACCAATACTCTGCGCTCTTATTAAACTCTTCAGGTTCCTTAGCGCATCCGCCAAGGAGAATAAGAGCCGAAATTGTGGCTAACCATGTTCTAATCATTGAGTAACCCTACGCTATTGTTGAAGTTGAGAGCAATTTTACCGTAAAGAGATTAAACACCACTGCAATAGTGTCGAAACTTTTTAGTTTGATGTGTTAAAATCAGCACATCACGATACAAGAAGGTCGATATGCAGTTTGATTTAAAACTTCCCTTGCTCGGTTTTGAAGCGGTATCCACAATGGAACTTCAAAAAATCGATGAAATTTTCATGCGTCTCGAGAGTGTCGGAGAGGGTCCCTCATTTACCCTTATCAACCCTTTTGCCTTACGAGAATACTCTTTTGACATCCCCTCATCTCTTCAAGCGCTTTTAGGGATTACCCCAGAGAGCAACTTACTAATCTATAACATTATGATTTTGCAAACACCGATCGAAAAATCGACGATTAATTTTGTCGCACCGATTATTTTCAATACCGATAATCAAACCATGGCGCAAATCATCATAGACAACCGCGCCGATTTCGGTATTGCCGAATCGGTCGAAAAATACCTCAAAAGGTAATTGGATGAGTCATTCGATTACCCTCGTCGGGAACGGGAAAATGGCTTTAGCTCTTGCAAAAGGATTATCCAAAACGCATGCTATCGAAGTGATTGGGCGGAGCATGGCAGCCATGGAAACTTTTGAAAATTCTCTTGGGGTTCCGGTCAAAAAAAACCTCCTCCCCAATGCCGATATCACTAATAAAACGGTAATTTTGTGTGTAAAACCCTCCAATCTCTCCGATGTGGCTCCATATCTCAAAGGGACCGCTTTAACCCTCTATTCAGTTTTAGCCGGAATACCGCTCGAATCGCTCAAAGTCATCTCGGCTCATAACTATTGCCGTGCCATGCCCAATCTTGCCGCCGAAGCGGGAGCCTCTATGACCTCCTTGGTTGGGGATAGTGCCATTGCGTCAAATGCCAAAAAACTCTTTGAAACGATCGGCATGACACTATGGCTAGGAAGTGAAAAAGAGCTGGATATCGCCACTGCACTTGCCGGAAGCGGTCCAGCTTACCTTGCCCTTATTGCCGAAGCGTTTTGTGACGGTGCAGTGCGCGAAGGACTCAAACGCGACGATGCAATGACTCTGATGAGAGGACTGTTTCATGGGTTTGGTGCCATAATCCAAACAATCCATCCCGCATTGCTCAAAGATGGTGTTATGAGTCCCGGCGGAACAACGGCGGCAGGATATGGCGCTTTGGAAAAAGGGAGAGTTCGCGAGGGGTGCATGGAGGCGATACGCGCGGCACATGAACGTGCCAAAGAGATGAAATAAAATTTCTATTTCTCCTCTTCGTTATCATGAACCCGCATCGTGAAACTGGAGCGAATTTTATCTCCGTCCCGCTCAAAATGGATCGGGAAATTCACCCCTATGATCCATTCGCTTTTATTCACTCCATCTACAAAGGTGTAAAAACTCTCAGGAGAGGTGATTTTTGAGGTTGCGTTCACTTCGTACACTTTAAAACTTCCATTACTCTCAAACGTTGTCACCTCAGTGAGATAGAGATCGGAAAACTCTTTGCGATATAACCGCTCAAACCGATCCGGATTAAATTTGGTCTCAAACGCATTTATCGTATGCCGATGCTGAGACTGCATCTCTTTGAGACGGTTATAAGTCAAATTATAACGCTGTTGTGCCAAATCAAGCTTCTGTATCTCTTTTTTACTCTCTAGCCGAAGCGAACGATACTCTTTCCCTTTTGGAATCAACAGAAAAAATGAGAACACTATAACCCCAATCAACAAGATCAACGAGAGGATAATCATATAAAGCGTTTGCCGACTCATTCGCTTGGCTCCTGCGTCTCATTGTCGAGATAGTTGGTCGATACAAACCGATACCATCCGTTTTCAACCGGATAAAAACTGGTATAGGTACGGTGAAAGATCGAACGTAACGGAGCATGGAGCATATATTCGTACACATCTTTATTTGGGGTAACACCATACAAAATCAATGAGGACGAATCAAGTTCCGCTCGATCCAAAGTGATATCATCGGGAACCAAATCAAAAAGGTTGCGGATACTCTCTTTGAGAACCGTATTATCCGTCATAATCTGCTCAGCAATGTGCGCCTCTTTATCAATCATTTTGATCTCTTGTTCCACTTGAATGATCGATCGGTTCAACTCTTTCTCTTTTTGCTCAATCTCTTGACGTTCATGCCTAAAATCATAAACCTTATAGCATAAAAAGAGGTAGGTTCCGACCAACATCCCGATCGTTACGATAAAAAAGAACAAAACAAGCCGTAACTCATCGCTGATCAATTTTTTGGGGCGGGGGGTGATAAAGCTATGCTTCATTGCCCATCCTCCGACATCGCCAATGCAATCACTTCATCACCAAGATCGATACGGCGGATCAGAACGTTCAAAAACAGCTCCTCTTCCAAATAGCTTTTGAGTTCACTTCCGCTACCGTATCCATCCGCGATGTAAACCGTCTCTATAAATCGATTGCGGCACTGCTCTGAAACGTAAAACGTTTTCAACGTTTTTTGAATCAATTCAAACCGGAGATAATCATCTCCGAAACGATCCATCTCGCTTTTTGTCGTATTCGCTGAGAGAGCGGATGAACGCTTCTCTTCTAGGGTCGGTTCATCCTCGCTAAATTCGGCTATCTCTTCGAGCGAATCCAAATCTTCAATATCACTCAGACCATCCAATTCATCGATGATATCCAAATCATCAAGGCTCTCAATCTCATCCAGATCAATCCCCTTTTCGACCTCTTCTTCAATTCCCACCGTAAACCCTATCGCTCCGTCGATGTTCTCGTTCGTCTCTTCCGATGGCACATGAAGAGGATAATGGTGGGCAAACTCGAGTATTCCCTCATCAAAAATGGCAACACTGAACGAATCTTTTTGGGCAAGGGCATAGAGGGCAAGACCGGTGGAAATTTTATCGTGAAAAAAATGTTCGATAATCGAAAACGGGGAAAAAAGATAATCGATCCCAACCTCCGAAAATCTTTTTTTGAGTGCGTCAATCTCGCTTAATGAGGTGTGCAATAGCCATTTCTGATTTCGGCAAAGAGTTTTCGCCCCACTCAATTCATGATCAATATTATGGAGACTACATCCGCTGATAGCCCCTTGATGCGGATCGGAATTCAAAAGGGCTATATAATGCAACGGAGTATCATCCATCTGTTTTCGGAGAAATTTATGCATCTCTTCAAATGCATTTTCACCATCAAAACGCTTTGCCTCTTTTTGGAGCACTTTGTTTTGTTTTAGGGCAATTGCTCGCACGTCATACCCATCCCTATCGGAGACAATAGCGATAAAAATTTTACGGTATAACCACTCTATCACACACTGTCCTCGCGAGGTTGGCATAGGGGGTGCGCATGTCGATAATGATCCATTTTCAGAGCATTCCCCAATTTCGTATAAATCTGCGTTGTCGCCATGCTCTTATGTCCCAATAGCTCGCTTACATCGGCAATCCTCGCCCCATTGTTTAACAACTCGGTTGCATAGGTATGGCGCAATTGATGCGGAGTGACTTTTAGACCGATAGCGGCAAACGCTTTGGTAATCGTATATCTTAGACTATTTTCGCTTAATTTTTCACCCCTCGTCTCAAAAAGATAGAGTTTTGAGGGGTAGGATCGTTGATACTCGCGGATTTGCGTCGCTATCTCCGCGATCAAAGGGACATCTCTTTCTTTGGAGCCTTTCCCACGTATTCGGCTCCATCCGTCGTCGAAATCGGCAAGTTTGAGGGCACAAAGTTCCGAAATACGCAATCCCATCGTATAGAGGAGTAAAATCGCCAGTTTTGCCATCGGTTCAGCATGTTCCAACGCATGGATGACGTGTTCATGGGAAATAGGTTTTGGAAGGGATTTGGGTGTTTTAATACTCTCATCGCTGCGCAACTCAACCTTTCTTCCTTGCGCATTGAGATATTTGACAAAACTTCGGACGGCACTGAGTTTGAGTGAAATCGATTTTGGACTAAGATGGGAAATCTTAAGTCGAAACGGCATCAGATCGATCTCAATCTTTCCCATATTCTCACTGATGTCGGATTCCCTTAGCATCGCTGAAATAGCGTCATCATAACTTTGTATTGTACACGGAGAGTATCCTCGGATCGAGTCAAGATACTTGAGAAATTCTTCTTTAGCGAGGTGAAACGAGTTCATCATGGAGTTTTTTAAATTGACGATAATGTTCATTGGCTTCATCGATCAGCGATTGATCGATTACGACGCTAGAAGCAAGTTTACCGTGTCCGTCAATGACAATATTGGTCATCATTTTGATTTTGGAACGTTCTTGATCGCTAACGTTGGGCTGTGCCGCAATCCGATGGATCTCTTTTTTGTATTTTCGCGCATCTTCGTTGTAACGGACATATTTCATCGCCATTTTCGATTGTGCCATGATGGTACTCGCCATACGATTATAAGGGTCGAGCAAAAACGCCTCGCTTGAACGATCATAGGCGCGATCGTATTCACCGATCATGTAATACAAACGGCCTTCTGCCGATTTTTGATAGGATGGGTGGAAAAATATCCAAACACCTAAACCGATAATCGACACCAAAAGGGCTACGACCCACTTAGAGAGCATGTTCCATCAACCTCTCTTTGATGATCTTTTTCGCCTCGTCCATCTCCAAACCGACCACATCGATCGGCTCTGAGGCATAAAAATCGAGGGTACCGAACGGTTTGGGAATCGTAAACTTATCCCAACTGGATAGTTGCCAGTATGACGATGGAACACAGCTATAGACGATCACTTTTGCGTTTCGCTTTTGTGCCATCACGACCACACCATCACTCATCTCATGTCGAGGCCCCTTTGGACCATCGGGAGTAATCCCGATATCATACCCCTCGCTGAGGGATTTGAGTCCTTGAATCAACACTTTGGCTCCACCCCGTGTCGTAGAGCCGTGGATCGTTCCAAGTTTAAAAAAACGGATAACACGGGCAATCATCTGTCCGTCAAAATGATCGCTAATCAATACATTTGCTTTGGGAATTTGTCGAAATTGATAGTATAGATAAGGCTGCATCAGCAAATCACCATGCCAAAACGCGAATATTACCGGTTCGGTGGGAACCGTTTGAGGAAGATGGAACCGTTTTTTATTGGTGACATAGATGAAACGGATCAATAAAGCCCCGATAGGGGGGATAAACCGCAACGCCAATGAGCGAAGAAGTTTTTTACGCAACGATCTCTCCGTATTGAACCAAGCGAGTCGTTTCGGTAATTTTAACTCGCGCCGTTTGACCAAGATGCTCTTCGCTCCCTTTGACTTTGATCAAAACATTATTGCCGCTTCTACCCGCCACATAGCCATCACTTCGAAGCTCTTCAAAATAGACATCGAACTCTCTACCCAAAAGGGTTGAGGAAAGTTCATCCAAAATCGTATCTTGGAGTGCTTGGAGGGATGAAAGGCGCTCCGAGCCCACCTCGGAATCGACCATATTGGTGAATTGCTCCGCTTCGGTCATGGGACGCGGTGAGTATTTGAAACTGAAAACCTGCTCAAATTTGACCTGACGCATCACATCGAGAGTATCTTCAAAATCTTCTTCGCTCTCTCCAGGAAATGCGACGATAATATCGGTGCTGATACTCACATCGGGAACCATTTCGCGCAGTTTACGCGCACGGTTCAAAAACCACTCTTTGGTGTATCCCCGCTTCATCGCCTTGAGAATCTCCGTCGATCCGCTCTGAAGCGGCATGTGCATCGATTTGCAGATTTTTGGGTTTCGAGCAAACTCTTCAATAAACTCGTCATCCATATGGAGCGGATGAGGAGAGGTAAAGCGTATCCGCTCCAATCCTTCGACTTCACTGACACGACGGAGCAATTCGGTGAAATTGATTTTTTCATGTACTCCCGAGAAGCGCCGCCCGTAATTGTTGACATTTTGACCAAGTAAAAAGACCTCTTTCGCACCGTTCTCAACCGCTTTACGAACCTCAGAAATGATGAGATCCGTTGGGATCGAAATCTCATCTCCTCGGGTTTTTGGGACGATGCAAAAGGTACACTGCTTATCGCATCCGATCGAGATATTGATATACGCTTTATAAGGGCTGCTACGGAAATCTTTGAACGCAAACTGCGATTCGTCGTAATCGATATCGATCTCGACCGCTTTGTCACGATGGAGAACGTCTGTAATTTTGGAGACATTGCGGGCACCGAGGACAAAGTTCACATAGGGGGCGCGTTTAATGATCTCTTTGCCCAAATGGGACGCCGTACATCCGCATACCCCGATTTTCGCATCGAACTTTTTGAGCTTGTTAAAAGTACCCAGTTCGGAGAAGAGTTTATGAACAGGACGCTCACGAACCGAACAGGTATTGATCAAGATTAAATCGGCCTGCGTCGCATCATCGGTTAACTCATACCCCCCATGGGCATTTAGCTCGGCGATCATATGCTCGGAATCGCGTACGTTCATCGCGCATCCGAGCGTCTCGATAAAAAGTTTTTTGGACATACGGATTATAAAATGTGAACTTCGTACATGTATTCGTTTGCCGAAAGACCGTAACGGACTTCACGCATGTAAAAACTTTTTCCCTCACCCTCAAAATGATCTTGCAACGCCAAAAGATCTTTGTGGGAGTTTTCACGATCGAAATAAAGGATCAATGAATGTGTTTTCTCTACCATTTCGGTAATTTTTTTAAGATCGATTTTTTTTGGTTTTGTGTCTTGTTCGGTACGAGCAAGTTTGAGTTCCATGACATTTCCCTTTATGTATAGTAGAGTTCTTGATAGTAGGGGGATTATAGCTAGGATAGGATAAATATCCTATTAAGAGAATTTTATGTATAATGCTTCTCCTTCATAAAAAAGCTTCCCCGTAATCATCAAATTTTTTATGAATTACCACCATTTAGAGGATAGTTCTATGGAAAATATTGTAGACATTATTGATTCGATTGCCAACGAAAAAGGGCTTAGCCGCGAAAACGTACAAGAGGCGATCAAAACCTCGTTTATCCAAACCGCAAAGCGGATCATCAATCCGACTTTCGCATTTGAGGCCGATATCGACGATCGCGCCAAAGCGGTCAAATTACGCCAAATCATCACCGTTGTTGCCGATGACGCACCCGAATTAGAAGGTGAAGAAGCGGGTGCCTACATGAGCATCACCAGTGCATTAGAGATCGATGATGAAGCCGAAATCGGCGATCAACTCCAAATGGAACATGACATCGAGAGCTACGGACGTAGCGCTTTTGCAACGCTTCACCGTGAGATCGAGTTTCATATCCAGCGGTTGGTCGAAAATGAACTTTACGACAAATACAAAAGCAAAATCAACCAGATCGTCTCCGGTCGCGTCACCCGTGTCGACGGCGATCAGAACACCATTATCGAGATCGATGAGATCCGTGCCATACTTCCGATGAAAAGCCGTATCAAAGGGGAGAAATTCAACGTGGGTGATGTGGTAAGCGCGATCGTCCGCCGAGTCCATGTCGACAAAAGCAACGGAATCTCGATGGAACTTTCCCGTACCGCTCCTAAATTTCTCGAAGAGCTTTTAGCTCTCGAGGTTCCGGAGATCAAAGACGGTATCGTCGTTATCGAAAAATGTGCCCGTATTCCTGGTGAACGTGCCAAAATCGCCCTTTATACCAATCGCCCCCAAATCGATCCTATCGGCGCTACCGTCGGAGTACGCGGGGTGCGTATCAACGCTGTGAGCAAAGAGTTATGTGGCGAGAATATCGACTGTGTTGAGTACAGCGCATCTCCAGAGCTTTTCATCTCCCGTGCGATGTCACCGGCGATTATCAGTGCCGTATCGGTGAGCGAGAGCGAAAATGGGGAGAAAAAAGCGGTTGTCACCCTCCCAAGCGATCAAAAATCCAAAGCAATCGGAAAAAGCGGGATCAATATCCGTCTAGCATCGATGTTGACAGGGTATACCATCGAGCTCAATGAAGTGAGCGGAAGCATTCACATGGGTGGGAAAGCACAAGAAGAGAAAAAAGAGGGGCTTAGTTCGCTTGAAGCGCTTTTTGGGAATTAGTATCGTAATGCCCTCTTTCTCTCTTTCTTTTCTTTTTCATAAAGCAAAGAAACAAAAGAAATCGCCTTGCGACAAATCGCTGACGGTACGCGTTTGCGGTTAGATGCACGCGAGCGTTCTTGGATCGCGGTATGCTCTTTTCAGAGAAACATCCCTGCGGGAGCGCTACGCTTGTTTTGCTACTTTTCTGACTAAACAGAAAAGTACATATAAAATTATCTCTTCACAAATGGATTTAACTTCAATAACACCGCATCCGCAATCTGATTCCCTATCAGCGTCAAAAACGCACTCATCATCAAAATCCCCATAATCACCGGATAATCCCGACTCATCGCGCTCAAGTAAAACAGTTGCCCCATCCCCTCGATCCCGAAAATGGATTCCAAAATGACTGATCCACCGATAAGCCCCGGTAGCGAAAGCCCCAACATCGTCACAATCGGCGGCAGTAGATTTGGGAGGATATAATATCGGATGATTTGCTTCTGCGAAATTCCGCGTGCCCGTGCGAAATAGATATAATCGCTTTTGAGGATTTCGAGGGTGAGGGAGCGGATATAGAGAACCAAACTCCCAACCCCCACAAACACCATCACCACAATCGGCAACGCCAAATGCCACGCCATATCCAGATAATACCCAATCCCATCCGGAGGCTCCAACGAATGCATCCCCGCGATCGGAAACCACCCTAGTGTAACGCTCAGCACCATCATCGCTACCAACGCCAGATAATACGAGGGCATCGCAAAACTCACCAGTGAAAATTGACTTACAACCCTATCGGTGAGCGATTCGTAGCGCATTGCCGCTTTGATCCCTAACCAAAGGGAGATGATAAACGTGGCGATCATCGCTACACTATTCATCGCCAGCGTCACAGGAAGCCGCTTTGCTACTACCTCAGATACCGCCATTCCGCTCACAAACGAGATGCCAAAATTGAGGGTAATGAGATTGATCACCCAATCGGTATACTGTTGAAACAACGGCTTGTCGAGTCCATAAATTGATTTGAGATGAGCAATATTTTCTGGGGTCATATTGGGATTGAGTTCTCCCCCCATAAAACTGTTCGGCGCCATATGGATCGCCCCAAATGAGAGAACAGAGATCAAAAAAAGCATTAAAACGGTATAGAAAAGCGATCGGAGTAGATATTTCATAGAGTGATTATAGCAAAAGTGAAAGAAAGCACAAAGAGGGGCTCACCCCCC
>JACXUE010000134.1 GCA_014764075.1 Sulfuricurvum sp. | reverse complement strand
AGAGTGTTTAAAATTGGCAGCTTGTTTGATATAGCCGTTGCGTGCGGCGATTAATTCGACGATTTGATCATCGAGTGTGTCGATATATTGACGAACTTCAGCTAGCGAGTGGCACTCTTCTACGTTCATGTAAAATCTCCGCTTTTTATAGATAATGGTATCTTACCATAGTTTCGAGTTAGAATTTATCATTCTCTCAATCGGTTTATATTTTTAATGTGACGCTTTTTATCACATTTTTGTCTCACATTCTTAAAAATGTGTCTATATTATTAAAAAAACCTATAATAATAAAGAATTATTTAAGAAATAATTGTTATGATAACCGCATTATTTGGAATAAGTAAATCTTATCCGGACGGTTTCTTGAAGGAGAATGAATGAAATTAGGAAAATTGAGTCTCGTAGCTGTTATGGCTCTTGGAACAAGTGCGTTCGCGATTGATAATGTGAAAGCTAATGGTGATGTAAAAGTTATCTATCAGACTACAGACAACGGAAAGTTGGATATGTTTGATCACAATATTAATTCTCTTGCTGGTGTGGGCATTCGTGTTGGTGCTACGGCAGATTTAACATCTAGTGTTAGTGCAGGTGTGGAAGCACAAGGCTTCACGACTCTAGGTCTTGATAACAACCTTGTAGGTGGTGTAATGGCTACAGATAGCGTAGATAATCAAGGGCAATTTTCTCAAGCATGGCTAGCTGCAACACTTGCGAAAACAACTGCTAAAATTGGTCGTCAAGAACTTGATACTCCATTGGCATTTACAGAAAAATGGAACGTTACATACAATACATTTGATGCGGCAGTAGTGTTGAATAATGATCTTCCGGATACAACATTGGTCGGTGCTTGGGTTGGTAAGCATAATGGTCTTGGAGGCGGAAAAACTGTTGATATGAATTCTGGATTCGGAACTTTTGGTGCTTCGGGTGCATATGCTTTTGCAGCAGTGAACAAATCAATTCCAAATACCACTGTACAAGCATGGTATTATAATGTACTTGATGTTGCTGATGCATACTGGTTGCAAGCGGATACTAAGTTGATGGGTATGATCAATCTAGGTCTTCAATACGCTAATATGGATCCAAAAGCTGCTGGAACAGAAGACACAAGTATCTATGCTGCTAAAGCGGCTGCAGATGTTGCTGGAGTAAATGTATATGCTGCTTACTCTTCTGCTGATGACTCAAGAACGGTTTCAAATTTTTCCAACGTTGCGACTGGTGATAAGTCTATGATTTATACAGCACTTGGAAGCATTTATCAAGATGGACAGTTCACTACTCGTTCTGGTACAGATGCATGGAAAATTGGTGCATCAACTAAAATAATACCAAGTGTAACACTTTCGGCAAGTTACGGTGAGTCTGATACAGATAACACCCCTACTGCTACTAAAGATGAGCGTAATGCGTGGGATGTTGTTGCTAGTACTAACATCGGGTCTCTCGGTTTAACAGCAATTTATACTCAGTATGAAATTGAAAATACAACTACTGATTTAGATACTCTTCGTTTGATCGCACAATTGAAATTCTAAATTATCCTCTCGGATAATTTATTAGGGTCTTTAGACCCTTTCTATTCTCCTTATGTTAAGCTTTTTGCTAGAGGATTCGTCACCCTCTAGCGCTCTCAACCAAATCCTCTACCAACGCCGCTTCAACACACTCTTTATTGTGATATTGACACAGATAGGTATGGATGAGGGATATTTGGCGTTCTAAGGAAATTTTCCATGTTGAGAGAGTTTGGGTATAGATCCATTCGCTAAAGGTGTAGAACTCTTTAAAAACACTTCCATTAGCCCATATCAACGGAACGGTTTGGGTAAAGCTTCCACTGTTGTAAAAAATATCCCAAAAGCGTGCGAACCGTTTCATTTTTTGGATATCGCTAAAGCTGAGAAGATTGTTTTGAAGAATGTCATAGGGAGGTATGTCTGAGTAGATCATCCCATGGCTCTTGTCATGGCGCGATAAAGTTGTTCCGGAGAGATTTTTTAAAATACCGATTTGGATTTCGCTGTGGGTGAGTGAGACCAATTTGTCAAGATTACGACCAAATCCCTCTAGTGTCTCTCCCGGTAATCCGACGATGAGATCAAGATGCATGTGGGCACGAGTTTCGTTTTCTAGGAACTTTAAATTCTCAAAAATCTTCTCAACTCTCAGTGGTCGATTGATCCCTTTTGCGATGATGGGGTCCAAGGTTTGGATGCCGATCTCAAGCTGGAGTGATCCTGCGGGGAATTGTTTGATTTTCTCTTTGAGTACATCGGGGAAATGATCGGGGATTACCTCAAAATGGGCAAAGAAGGGTGGCTCTTTGGAGAGGAAAAAATCGAGTATACGGTTGGCAAAGCTCATGTTGAGATTGAACGTACGATCGATGAATTTGAAACTCCGTGCTCCCCGTTGCCAAAGGGTTTCGAACTCTTTGAGCAACTGATCGAGTGGGAAGTTACGCACCTTTTCATCGATGGAGGAGAGACAGAACTCACACTCGAACGGACATCCGCGTGAGGCTTCGACGTAGATGTAGCGGTGTGCTACATCCTCCTCGCTGTAGGCAGTATAGGGGAGGGCTATCGATTTTAGATCGGGGAGAGAGGCTTTGATGAGGTGGGGTTGTTTTTTATGTTGTGTTTTTTCTCTATCATCCTCGGATTTAGCCCATGGATCCAGCTGGATCCCCGCCTTTGTGGGAATGGCGAAAGAGACGGGATAGACGGAAGAGCCGTGATTTAATATCTCCTTGCATAACTCATAAAACGCCACTTCTCCTTCGCCACTGATGATATAATCGGCTTTACTAAAATCGACACGGTGGGGCAGATATCCCGCTTCAGGACCACCAAGGACGATGATAGTTTGCGGAGAGACTTTTTTGATGGTTTGGATAAGCTCTGATGTTTGTGCGGCGTTCCAAATGTAAACCCCTATGCCGATAACGCGCGGTGAGTGTTTGAGGAGATCTTCGGTGATGCTCTGAATCTGTTCGTTTATCGTAAATTCGATAATTTTTGTTTTCGGTTGCAGCTCGTGCATATTGGCATAAAGATACCGAAGTCCCAATGCGGTATGGGCATAACGGGCATTGAGGGTGGTTAAAAGAATTGTATCCATAGATTTTCCGATAAAAGATAAACGTATTATATGCTATTCTACAGTATTAAAAGAGGGGTCAATGGGTTTGCCGCTCATTGCCCAAAGATCACCCTATTTTTAGTCGAATAAGGAAATCAATGAATTTAACCTCCAAAAACGCTCCAGTCGAAGTCTCCATTCAAAAAATGGAAAAGATATTAAGCGATTTAGGATGTGATGTCATTTACTCACAGGAAAAACATCCCCTTGAGCACTGTTATTCGGTTAATCTCGCCTCAGTAGAGGCACCTAAACATATCTACTCGAACGGAAAAGGGATCTATTCGGAAGCATCCAAAGCAAGCGCTTTGGGTGAATACATTGAGCGGCTCCAAACGAATAACTTTTTTATCGATTTTCATCTGCCAAAACGACAGTACTATCCCGATGAGGTAGAATTTGATTTTGATGGGGGGTATCTAACCCCTGAGTTGATAAAACTGTACGATCCTAACGGTGAATTGAGCATGGATGAACTCCTCGATTTCAACAGTGATACCGAGGATAAAATCGTCGCGTTGCCGTTCAAAAAGTTAGGGGGTGATGAGAGTGTTTATTTTCCGATCAATATCCTCAGCAACCTCTATGCCAGCAACGGACTTGCTACGGGGAACACCCCCAAAGAGGCGCAAGTTCAGGCGATGAGCGAGATACTGGAGCGGTATGCAAAAATCGAGATTATCAAAGAGGGGTATGCGCTTCCAGCCTACAGTGATGAGTTTTTGGCGCAGTTCGAGCGTCTCTACAGCGATTTAGTGAAGCTTCGCGAATTGGGGTATGTCGTCACTGTATTGGATGCGTCATTGGGGGGGAAATACCCTGTGACGGCGATTTCGTTTATTAATCCCACCAACGCGACCCTATTTGTCTCTTTTGGTGCCCATCCGATCCTCGAAGTGTCGTTGGAGCGGACGATGACCGAGCTGATGCAAGGACGCGGATTGGAGAATCTCGAAAGCTTTGAAGTGCCGACGTTTGATATGTCCCTCGTCTCTGAGAGCTTTAATCTTGAATCCCACTTTATCGATTCCAACGGCAAGATGGGGATACAGTTTTTGAGTGCCAAAAAGAGCTTTGAGTTTGCACCGTGGGGGTATGAGGGGGATGGGACTGAGGCTGAATATGACTATCTCCTCGCTATTTTTGAATCGATGGGGAAGGAGATTTATATTCGTGAATACGATTATGTAGGTTTTTATTCGTGTCAGATGATTGTGCCGGGTGTATCGGAGGTTTATCCGATCGATGATTTGGTCTATAACAACCGTAATCGGGGGAAATTGTATCGGGATGCTATTTTACATTTTGCCGATTATGATCCTGAAAATATACTTGATGAGATCGAAGCACTCGAAGATCATTTAAATGTTGATAAATTTATCGGGGTGATTTTCGAAGAGAATTTTACGATCGGCGAACTCAAAGCACAGTTGCATCTCTCTAATGGAACTATCGATGAAGCGGTGAATTATTTGGAGTTTTCCACGAATCCTATCTCTGTTTTGGTGCGTGAGTTGCTCCGAATGGAGGAGTTGGGGCTGGAGTGGGAAGATTATGTTCAAGGGCTTAATGATCTCTATACCCCTGAACGTGTTGAGAGGGCATTGAA
>JACXUE010000010.1 GCA_014764075.1 Sulfuricurvum sp. | reverse complement strand
CACACTTCCGATGAGGATGCGACCTACGTTCGGGTGCTCGAAATCGACGTGGGCAAACTCGAACCGGTTATCGCCTACCCGTTCTTGCCATCGAACGGTCACAGCCTCTCTCAAGCGGTGAGCGATAACATCAAAGTCGATCAGGCGTTTATCGGAAGCTGCACCAACGGTCGTTTAAGCGATTTGAAAATCGCCGCCGAAATCCTCCAAGGGAAACGAGTCCATCCCGATGTCCGCCTCATTGTCACCCCAGGGACACAGCGCATCCTGCGCGAAGCGACGAAACTGGGCTACATCGACATCATCGTCGATGCGGGGGGTGTTGTCTCTAACCCCACCTGCGGTGCGTGTTTGGGAGGATATATGGGGATTTTGGGTGACAACGAAGTCGCCATCGCCACCACCAACCGCAACTTCGTCGGAAGGATGGGGGCACGCTCATCAAAAGTTTACCTTGCCAATTCGGCTGTCGCTGCCGCTTCGGCGATCACCGGTGTCATCACCGATCCTTCATCCATTCTCTAATCTCCCCATCGGGAGATTCATCCCTCTTCAACATTTCCCACACATTTGATCGGTTATAATAGAGAAATTTTTTATCGGAGATAACGTATGCGCTCACTTACTTTAGCTACCTTGTTACTGTTGGTATCTAACGCCAATGCGCTTGATTTTACCACCCTCACCAAACAAGTACCCCAAGCTAAAACCCTCCTTAACGGAGCCCCTGCTGGATTACTCAGTCTTGGAAGCTTAGGATCTCAATTCTCCTTTTTAGGTATGGATGCCTCTATGATCGATAAATTCTCGCCGTTGGTTTTGGAGTATCTCCAAAGCGGTGCAACGGCGGGGATGGATAAAATCCTCGCCACCGCATTCGCCCAATAATGTTTAAAATCCCCTGCGTCCTCTTTGCCGGAGGAAAAAGCTCCCGAATGGGAGAGGACAAATCGCTCCTTCCCTTTGGGGAATTTCCCACCTTAACTCAATTCCAGTACGAACGGCTCAAAACCCTTTTTGAGAGGGTCTATATCTCCACCAAAACCGCCGATAAGTTTGGTTTTGAAGCCGATTTTATCCTCGATCCGCCCGAAGTCGATTATGCCCCTACGGCAGGATTTGTAAGTGTGTTTAGAGAAATTGCGGATGAGCGGATTATGGTTTTAAGCGTCGATACCCCTTTTGTTAATGGGTCGGTTTTTCAAGCTCTGATCAGTGCGGACGATACTGAATTGGATGCCGTAATTGCCAAAACGGCAGAAGGGAGCCATCCCCTGTGCGGACTCTACCACCGCTCCCTTTTGGGAGAGTTTGAGCGGATCTAAATCATCCACACGAATACGAAGAGGCTCTCAAGCGGATCCATTAGCCTCTTTTGTATACGTTTTTCACGACCCTTTCTCACTTTTGCGCACCAGATAGATAAAGATGGCAAACACGAGGAGTAAAAATGCCAGTGCTGCAATCAGTGTCGACGCATAAGGTAAATCTTTATAATCATGAAGAGCGATCTTAAAGACCACTAACAACGCTTCAATGAGCAATGCAATGATGATCGATACCGAAAAATTGAGTAACGTTTTGGCATTAAACGCATCGCTAACATGCTGAGTTCTCGGCAAAACTTCCTGATCGAAAATCGTCTTCCCCAAATCATATACCGCCAATCCCAGCGTCAAAGCAATGATCGGTTTGAACACCGTGTCCATCGAGAGCGGTTCTGCTTTGATTAAATACCCTCCGAACGTATAAAATCCGTACAACACGACAAACACCCCAAAAAAGAGGAGCCCCCCGCCAATCACGGCATACGATGAGCGGTTAAGACGTTTAAAGATATCATTCTTTTCAATCAGATCAAACCGCTCCAACAAACTGCGAACCCTAAAATCGAGAAAAAGATACCCATCCCCTACCGCATACACCACCGTAACACATAAATGTCCGGTAGCGGTAGAGATGTAGGGTTCGCTAACGTGATACCCTTTTTGTATTGTCACCTCATCAACCAAATAGGCTCGATCAACTCCGACATGGTGCCCCTCTTCGCGATCGGCATAAATGTTCGGTGAATTTTGGACAAATCCCTCATCACATTTGTAAATAAGCTCCAAACTCGGAAATGTTTTATAGAGCCTCTCCGCTAATTGAACGTTAAACGTTTTTAAACTGACTCGACCCAAAGAAGTAAGGATAAATTTTTCGATCAACGGGGCATTGGCGAGATAACTTCGTACTAAATTTTGCATTTTTCCCCTTATTATTACTTTTTGATTTTATTGTATACACCTCTTGCACTACACTGCCATCATCAAAGCAGCACCACCAAAATCTCATCTCAAAACTATATCCCATTTTTTGACCTAAATGTGGTTATTTTTTAATCAATACTCAATTTACCCCACTTAGCTATAATACTATCAAGAATACCAAAAGAGACAATGATGAATTTAACACACCTAGACGAACGTGATCGTCCGAAAATGGTCGACGTCTCGGACAAAAATACGACTTCACGTGTCGCCGTAGCGAGCGGGATAATCACGATGAGCCGTGACGCCTACGACGCTGTCGTGAACCAAACCGCCAAAAAAGGACCCGTTCTCCAAACAGCAATCATCGCTGCGATCATGGGGACAAAAAAAACCTCTGATCTCATCCCGATGTGTCATCCGCTCAACCTCAGCGGAGTACATTGCGATATCGATGAACTCCCCGATCTTCCGGGATTTCGTCTAACAGTCACAGCCAAACTCAGCGGTCAAACGGGGGTAGAGATGGAAGCGCTCACGGGAACTAGCATCGGTCTTCTCACCATCTACGATATGCTCAAAGCGATCGATAAAAGTATGGTCATCAGCGATGTTCGGCTCGAAACCAAATCAGGAGGCAAAAGTGGTGATTATCAACGAAACAACTCAAAAACTTGAACTCGAATACCCCTGTAACTGGCTCTATAAAATCGTTGCCTATGAGCGGGCTGGGATCGAAATCGCTGCGATGGAGGTACTAGGAGAGCGCTCTTACTCTCTTACCCTCTCTAATAAAAGCAGCGGTGGGAAATACATCAGCATGAATTTGGAGTTATTGGTGCATAATGAGGACGAACGAACCTATTTTTACGAAACGCTCAAAGCACATCCTCATATCAAAATGGTATTATAAAGGAATCCTATGAATCTCGAAACCTTCAAACGGGACATTCAAAACCGTTACCACGCCCTCGAATCAGAGAACTTGGAGTCCAAAGTCTCTTTCATGATCACCGCTCTCTCGACCGACTGGTCAACTACCCCAAGCCGACTCTCGATTCAAGAGCTCAGAACGTTTACCGCTGCCATGATCGAGGAGGAGGGGCGGACCATTTATAGCGAACTTGAAGAGTTAATGGCACAAAAAGAGCGTCTTGAGCGCCAAATCGCCCGCAAAAGCGAAGAGCTTCAACATCTCAAATATCACCTCTTCACCGCTTTAGAAAAAGAGTTAGGCGATCATGAGGAGAGTCTCAAAAAGCTCCATCAGGTCAAACTAAATTCCATCGACCTCCTCGAAATTCTTGAAGAGATCACTGAGAGTGCCATTATCACTACGATGGAGAAAGGTTCCGATACCCAAGAGATGATAGAGGAGATCATCAAAGAGATCACGTTTACCGCCCTCAATGCCAACGTCCTCAATGCCGTCCGTATCCGCCGCATTCTTTCGAGTATCCTCCAAAGCGCACTTGGTATCGCCGAAGCATCACCCAATCAGGCCGATGTGATCTTACGCGGAACCTTACGCGGCATCCACAGCGCACTCATCCGCTCTATCGAAAAATTCCGCCAATATCTCCTCTATGTTCCCGAAGAGGTTAAAGCGCTATACCGTGATGAGTACAAAACGATCGAGGTAGAACTCGACAATGTCGACACCCTCTACTCTCAAATCATTCACGCTCTACGTGCGCATAATGATCCGCTTTTGGTCGATAAACTCTCCACAATTAACAATGAAATGCTCTCCAGCTCCGACGAGCTCACCCTTCTCTCCCGCGAAACAGTTGAATTGTTACGCGCACGTTTGGCAAAAATCAAAAAAGGGGTTACCGAACGGGGTAGCCAACTTCTCAAATCCAAATCGGCTCAAGAGGCAAAAGCGATGGGTGTACGCGCTTGGAGTGTCGCGAAAGCGGCTATGGAAGGGGCGGTTAAAGGGGCTAAAGACGCGATGGATAAGAAGTAGCCCCTTCTTGAGCCTGCTGCTGAAGCAACCTCAGCGGTAGCGTAGCCAAACCGGACTTAGTTCGGTTGGCGTTCAAAAGATACAAGGGGCGGTTAAAGGGGCTAAAGACGCGATGGATAAGAAGTAGGCGGGGTTATAAATCCCTCGCCAATGTGAACATATTTGGATTTTGCTTGACAAACCCGATACACCGATCACAGATCGGATCTCCCCCTTTATACGGATAAGGGGTACGACACTCATGACACATCACCATCTCATAATGAACCAACTCTTCGGCTCGGTCAAAGGCTACACTGATGAGATCATATCCCTCTTTTGCGCTTATGGCATTGGGTTTGCAAATATCCTCACAAATCCCACATCCGATACATTTTCCTTGACTAAAATAGATCCCTTGTTTATCGCTAGTCGGAAAAAGGGCATCGGTCGGACAAAACTGAGTACAATCTCCGCAGTTGGTACAGGTTGCGAAATTGATCTGTTTATTGAAAAACAATGAACTTGCAGTTGAAAAGGTTGTCGTCTCCAAATCTCCAACAATCTCTTTGAGCGAGTTTTTGAGCAAAATCCGCTTTAATGGCATCTTCATATCGGCTTGTTTGTGATGCGAACTTGTCATCGATATATATGCTTGCGATTCGCCGACAACCGAATCTTTGATCTTTTCAAACCCTTTACGGAACAATGCCCGACGATCCGCTTGCTCCTCTTTCTCTTCGATCGTTTCAATCCGATTTGTATGATGAATTGATTCCAAAAACCGATTTGTTGTCTCTATTTTCGTACGTATGGATCGCTCTAGAGCACCATTTTCATTGAGCACACAGCCGCTGCAGTGACTCATATCACACACGACGTTTGACCCTCCCCGCAGTGCCATAACCGTTAAATGTTCAACGTCAAATACCCCCAAACAGGGCGTCGTGACTTTGCACGATAGTCTCTTATCGCTTTGATGGATAAATCCTAAGGCAAATCCGTTAGGATCAAAACTCTCTATCTCCAGTGCCTCGCTCGGGCAACTCCCGATGCATCCAGCACATCCGATACACTTATCCTCAAACAAGGTCAATTTGTTACGAACGATGTTAAATGCCCCCTTAGGACACAAATCGATACAGATACGACAGTCGTTATGATAATACTCGTTACGCAGACAACGGGTAGCGGTATAAGAAAAGAGATTGCTCGTTTGGATAAAATTGATGTTAGCCATTCGTTCGTCCTTGAATCAAATACTCATAATCATTGCTCAAAAACTCGATGATGAAATCGCATATATCCCGATAAAACGGTGTATTCGCCATACTCTTCATCCCCATCATATAGGGAACAACCCACGGGAAAAGATGTTGATCCAAAAACTCGAACTGCCCCTTCTCTTCGTTACGGTAAACCAACGTCTGCATAAACGCAAACTCGATCCCCAAGTGATCGGGTGCCATAATCTGAGTTTGATCCATATTCACTTCGAAGCCATGGTTGAAATAAAAAGCCATGACGGGGTTTTGCAATCCAACCAACGTCTCGTTTTTCGCATCAAGGACAAACGATTCTACCGGTTGGGTATTAAGTATATACATCGATGTGTAATCGATATTGAGTTTTTCATACAGCTCTTCGATCTCGGTCGATTGTATCCACTCTTTGGTCTCTTCACCGATAATCTCCAAAAGATTGTCATTATTTTTGAGATCATGGATAAAACGACGATCAGGGATATCGCTCATAACACGGGATAAAAAGGCATAGATATAGTGCCGGTATTCGTTTTTCATACACACGTTCCTAAAAAAGATATGGGATTGTCTCATAAGATGGCTTGAAGTGAGCCAAGAAGAAATGATTACTAAAAGATACCAGCCTCAAGAGGCTGGAAATCAAAGGACTATAGACATCCCTTGAAAAACGATTTCTTAGGTGGTGGTGGCGCTTTAAACTCGGTCGCTTTAATTGTATTGGTCGCTTTATCAAGCGTTCCGATGACAATGACACCGTTTTTATTAATCCCATCACGCATCTCAGAAAGTTTCAATTTGCTCGTATCGATTGTATAAACGTTACCGGTACTGTGTTGGAAAAGCGCATACTTCACATCTTTTTTAATCACTCCGGCTTCGTTCTTGCGGAAACAACCATCCGAACCGCACGCGTAATTTTCCAAATAACAATCAGCAAATGCACCCTGAGCGGCACATCCCGGAGTTGTTAATAGACCCTCGAACTCTTCACTTTCATTGGCGAACAAAGCGACAGACAAAACTGCGCTTACGAGAAGTAACTTTTTCATTATTCTACCTCCGCTTTTAAGGTTTTGAGATACGCTACGATGTCCTCAATTGTCGCCTTATCCAAAAAGCTATAATCGGTCATCGTAGAGACACGTTTCCCTTTTTCTAAATTGTACCACGGTGTGTTTGAATGCGCATTACGATTGAAACCCGGCACCACAACCGCAGACGGTTTTATGAGTGACTCACGAAGATATGCCGCAGTTGAGTAACCGCCCACATTGACCAATGATGGAGCCATATACCCCGCCGGCATTGATTTGTCGATTTGGTGACAACCCGCACATCCGTTAGCCTCTACGGCCGCTTTACCTTTAGCCGCATCCCCTTTCGGCGCCTCAGTCGCTTCTGCCACGACCGCGGCGTTTGCTTTTTGCCCCTCTAGATTGATCGCGATCCAAGAAGAGAGGAGTTTTAAACCGTTACGTCCGTGTTTCGCACCGTCCCAAACTGCAATCGTTGCCGCTACGGTACCTGCGCCGTTCATGTAATCATCTTTCAAAGGACGGGCAAGCGTTCCGATCCACCCTTTGTTGTCGTATTTCATGGCGGCATTTGATTTGACCGATTTGTCTTTGATCTCTGTTAATGAGCGGAAACCTTCGCCTACAAAAACACGCTCAAAATCGGTATTCGCCAAAGAGGCCACTTTTGCGTCGTATTCGGCTAGCTCTTTTCCAAAAAAACCTGTTTGTTGGCGATTGATTTGGGTAGAGACATCTTTGTTACCATTTGGCTCATAAACTTTATCCGTCGCTTTTTGCAAATGAACCACTACCGGACGACCCACTGAACCCATCCCTACATACGGTAGCGGCTGAGATTTTTTGGTCGTTCCGGCAAATTGGATCGCAAACCCGTCGCTATAGGTGTCGGTACATTTGATCCCTTGGACGTTTTTCGTTCCGTCGGCCCATTTGACCAAAAGGGCAATCTCTTTACCATTATGAACGGCAGCGACTTGCGCTTTTTTCCCTTTTGGGTCTTTGTTTGCTTCGTTTGCCTCTTTATCGTTAAATTCAATCGCCGTTTGCGGATAGAGCACAACGGTTGCAAATTTCGCTTTACTCCATACTGCGGAATCTGGATTGATTGCATCGAGCTGATCGCTTACTTTGGTAGCGGTAAGGCTCAAATCAGCCGCTAACGCGGCTGATGCGGCAACACCCAATGAAAGAATGGTGGTTAATAGCTTTTTCATTAGTGGTGTCCTCCTGTAGTGTGTCCGCTGAACAATACTTGTCCGTGCCCTTTTGTGGTGAATTTACCCGCAATGTAGCGAGTATCTACCGGTGCCAACGGGTTACGTTTCTTCTCGCGAGCAACTTGTTGATAGTAGTTGTTGTCCAAACGGAACATGTCAGAGTGTTGGTACGCGATCAATAGATCCATCAATTCGCTTGCGCCTGTCTCTTTACGTTTTTGCATTTCTGCCTTGAGCGTTTTAATCGCATCGTGTACGGCAGGTCCAAACAATTTTTCCAGCTCTTCTATTGGAAGACGAGTTGAACCCTCAATGATTTTACCCTCAGCGTCAAATTTTGCCGGAGATTCGGTCGGAGGGATATAATAAACGTTTGGCTGAGTTCCATAGTCAGAACGCAGACCCAATGCTACTTTGTATTTGTGTACCAATTTGTGCACTTGTGACTCTTCATCATCCAAGAAACCGACGAAACGGATACGTCCGACACATTGTTGCGCACACGCCGGCGGTAGACCTTGCTCGACACGTGGGAAACAGAGGATACATTTTTCCGATTTAGAGATTTTCGGGTTGAAATAGATTTTTTTGTAAGGACATCCCGCGATACAATAGCGGTACCCTTGACAACGATCCAAGTCAACCAACACAACACCATCTTCTTCACGTTTGAAGATTGCATCACGCGGACACGCACTCAAACAACCCGGATTTGTACAGTGGTTACAAATCCGTGGAAGGTAAAAGAAATAGTTGTCTTGCGGGAATACCCCAGCACCTTCGTCCTCATCCCAGTTTGGCCCCCATGTCGGAGAAACGTGCGGATGGAATCCTGCCGCACCCGTATTGTCCAACAACCCTTGAGTTGTCAAACTCTCATAGTTATAATCCCAAGGTACCCCATAATCAGCTTCGAGGTTCGGGATGACACCTGGCTGGAGGTCACCCGCTGCGTCAAATCCGCCACCGAGTTCCATCCAGTTTTTTGGATAACCCGTACCCGGATAGGTCTCGACGTTATTCCAATACATATATTCACGACCGTTTCGGTTCGTCCATTGCGTTTTACATGCTACGGTACATGTTTGGCACCCGATACATTTGTTCAGGTCCATTACCATTGCTAATTGTCGTTTAGACATCTATTCCCCTTAGTACTGTACGTCTTTTGCTTTTTCGTAGTTAACGGCACCATCGTATGCGTATTGGTTACCGTCCCAAAGTCCACCGAATTTGAGGTGACCCCATCCATCAGCCATTTCAAGAAGGTTCAATGCTGTCGGTACAACTTCATTGTGCCCTTTGTTTTTCAAATACATGTACGGTTCCCATCCATGTTCCATTACCAAGCCATCAGCTGGTGCAGATGAAGAGAGTTTCGCCATAGCATAGAACTCACCTAGCGCATTGTAGACACGGATAGTATCACCGTCTTTGATCCCTTTTGCTTCTGCAACTTTACGGTTTAATTGCACTGCCGGAACACCGCGTTGGAGACGTAACAATGTACGAGATGTTTTGTAGTTCGAGTGGATAGACCAGCGTGCGTGCGGCGTCATGAATACGTACGGATAGTCTTTGCTCTGAGGACGGATCCCTTCCATACCGGTATTGGTTGCCGCACCCATTTTAATGAACATCTCATGATCGACATAGAATGTTTGACGACCTGAAAGCGTCTCTAAACGTTCCATTTTATAGAGGTGATCTTCGTTCGAGTTAAACGGACGGTCTGAGTACAATGGAGATGATTTTGCCGCTTTTTCATTAATGAGCAAGAATCCACCCACTTTGTACATTTTCTCCATTGTCCATGGTTCATACTGCTCACATTTTTCCAATGCTGCCTGTACCGCCATTTTGTCGGTTCCAAGATAAACCTCACCCGCACCCTCTGATTCTGGATCGGTATTCGTGAATTCTTTATGGAAAATGGTCAAATCGTGAAAGCCCGGTTTCGCATATCTCTTGTGATCTGGCACTTTTGCTTTCGGTTTGTTTTCCGGACGATTTGCCAACTCTTCCATTTTCTTAGCCAAGAAAGTGAACATTGACCACTCATCCATCGCTTCACCGATGTTTTTGATGTTTGCAACCGGCTGAGCCAAGTTCGTAAAACGGTGGTATCCCGGAGAAGTACGGATATCGTACACTTCATAATGTGATTTTGCCGGAAGCAAGATGTCCGCAAATTGTGCCGCTTCCGACATACGGTAGTCTACATATGCGTAGAATTTCATTTTGTTCAAGAACGCTTTACGGTATTCACTACCTTTATTACGGCGGAATTTAGAGTCGGCTACGATTAACGCACAATCAGGTTGCCACCACGGTTTGTTTTTGTTTCCGTGTTTTGAGTCAAGATTTTTCTTGTTGTTCTCACCCTCTTTGAGCAATTCAGACAATACCGCCATGTACTCTTTTTTGGTCATTCCGTTTTGTGCACGTTTAATATCTTCGTCACTGAAGTATTTATCAAACGTCTCCAAACCATCACCAAATACGAACTCACCGACGAAACCTGAACCAAAACGGGCGTTGTATTTACCAGCAAAACCTGAAAGCTCTCCAAGTCCTGAGAGGGTAAATTCATTCTCGGTATTAATACCACCGTATGGTCCCATACGCCCTGTCAATCCGCAGATAGAGGAGATATTCCAAATTGTCATAACTCCGTTGAAATATTTGTTGAGCGAGAATCCAGTAGTGATTTCAACGACTTTAGGGATAGCTATATCGCGTGCCAATTGACGTGTTGTATCTGGATGCACACCAGTCACCTCCTGAATCGCTTCAGGGCTGAATTTCGCCGCCGATTTTTTGAGCATTTCAAATACAGTGGTCACTTCACGCTTGTGCCCATGCATATCTTTGATCGTCCATGAACCCTCAAGAGCCGGAACAATTCCGTGGTCATCAAGACGGAGTGATTTTTCAGCACTACCTTCAGTACCTGGCATCAAAGCGATCTCATTTTTGGCTGTGTTCCAGCAATAGAACTCCTCCATGTATTTGTGATGATCTTCATCATTTTTCGCGTGTTCCATATCGGAGCGTCGAAGGAGTTTTTGCGTTTCAACATCGACCAAGAACGGAAGGTCTGTCAATACTTTCATAAACTCCGGACGATAAAGTTTTTCATTGATGATAACGTTAATCACGCCCATCGCAAGGATATTGTCCGTACCTGCTTTAATCGGGATCCAAAGATCAGATGATTTTGCGGTTGCATTAAACTCCGGAGTAATCGTGATGATTTTTGCTCCGTTGTATTTCCCTTCCCACACAAAGTGAGCATCCGGGATACGGGAAACCGATGGATTTCCACCCCACATGACGGCCGTATCAACGGTATACATGAAATCCCATGTACAACCCATATTACCCTCACCGTACGCAATCGCCGCACCCGAGAACATATCCCCAAGGTATGATGATGGATAGATACGGATCGCGCCAAGCTGAGTCGAGAAACGAAGCGGTGCACCACGGCGACCCTCAGTCAAAAGACCAGTCCCCGCGTGTACCATCAATTTATCCGGACCGCGCTCAGGGTCTGTCATACAGTTGAAAATCTCTTGACAGATGGTTTCTGCCGCTTCATTCCAGCTGATACGTTTCCATTTCCCCTCACCACGTTCACCGACACGTTTCATTGGGTAGAGGATACGGTCTTTTTGGTACATCACTTGTGAGTGCTGAACCCCTTTGTTACATCCGCGCGGGTTGAAGTCTGGAATTTTCGCATTGATCACCGGATAGCGAGCTGATTGGTTTTCACGGGTTACGACACCGTTGTTTGACCAAACTTCCCACGCACAGTTACCTTGACAGTTTACGCAGTGATACGCAAAACCGTGCTCCTCTTTTTTCCCGTATACGAATGAAAATTCGTTACGGTACATCTCTTCGGTGTAGTTCGTGTTCGGATAGTTGTTTTTACCGTTCTCGACCGAAATTACGTTGGTTTTTGCAAATAGTGAACCTTGTGATGCCACTAATGCAGCCGTCATTCCCGATACTTTGAGGAAATCGCGGCGTTGATTGTTCATTACTTTTGTCATAGTCTCTAGCCTTATCGTTTAATCGGAAGGTTCATGTCGTTACCCCAAACGTCCCAGCTTCCTGTGAAAACTTTAACGTTTTTGTAACCCAATAGTTGAAGCGCCGTAATGTGCTCCGAACCGCGTCCCGCACCTACCTGACAGTAAGCGTAAATCGTTTTATCCGGTGTAATGCCGTATTTGTCATAAACCGCTTGCAACTCAGCTGCTGAACGGAAAGAGAGTTTTTTATTGGCATCGGAAATTTGTGACCATTCGATAAATGTAGCACCCGGAATATGTCCGCCGCGTGCAACGTTATCCATTTTACGCTCACCGACGATCTCAGCGATACCCCGAGAGTCGATAATCGCGTATTTGGAATTTTTGCCGTTTTTACGGATATCCTCCATTGCGTGTTTAACTTCCTCTTTGCCTGCGATGACGTTCCATTTGATCTTTTTCGGATCAATTTTATATTTTTTAGGTGTAACAACCTCATCCCCTTTGACGACAAGGAGACGTTTTTCCACTTCAGCCATTTTTGCACTCAACGCTTTTGCATCGTCAGCCGCTTTTTTAGCGGCTGCTTCGAGAGCCGCTTGATCGGCACCCTCTTTTTTCATTGCCTGTTTAGCGCTTTTTTCGACTTTTTTAACTGCTTTGAGTTCTTTTTTAAGTGCATCGTACTCTTTTTGAGCCGGATCTACTGCCATGATTGCAGCACGACCGCCGTTGAGCACTTTCACATTTTTGTGACCGAAACTGACAAAAAACGAGTAAACGCCCGTCGCATTCGGCCCTTTAAAGTCATCGTACGCAATAACCGTCATGTCATTACTGATCCCTTTTTTACCAATATACTCTTCAGCATCGTCGATACAGCGATACAAAGGTGCACAATGCATATTACCATCAATTTCTGAGTGGTGAAGGTGGTGAGCATACATCTCAACCGAACCTTTGATGTGACCAAGTTTATAAATATCTTCGTTATCACCCGATACGAACATCACTTTTGGATTACCAATCAGCTTGACCGCTTCCTCGGCAGATATAAGGATAGTGTTATTCTTATATCCATCAGCCGCCATCAATACCGATGCCGCTGACAGTGATGCCGCAACACATAGTGTTTTTAGCAATCTGTTCATCCGTGCTCCTTCTTTATTTTTGAATATGCACACAAAAGTGTGTCTCTTTACGGAATTACCATTTCTATTATAGAGCTGAGACTCTTAATAAACGGTAAATTACTTTTTTTGATACGTCAAAGATTACGATTCGTTACATTGTTATCATAATTTTGAGCATAAAATGATTCATTATTATTTTACGTTTTCTTATACAGTCTTCCTTGTTATTCACTTATAATATATAATTAATACTTACATTTTAATCACTTTTTGATAGTATGGCACACACTTTTATCACATATTATAAGGAAACAACAATGGCTTCTGAAACCATCGAAAACGCTATTTCCACATCGGATATTCCACGGCTCATCGAATATCTTGAGGACAAAACGCTCCCTATTGAGGAGGTACAGAGTATTTATAACGCCTTTAAAACCAACAAACAGATCGTAGGGCAAGTTGCGATGAACCTATCTTTACGCACCTCTGTCTATGAAAGAGATCGTGAATACAGCCCCATTATGGTTGAGCTTCTCATCGATATCGCGAGCAATCCGGTCGACATGGGGGCACGCTGGGCGGTTGCTAAAAATCCTCACACTCCAATTGAAGTACTCCGCTATCTCTCCAATGACTCGATCAATCTGGTTCGAGCACTCGTAGCCGCAAATCCCTCCACCCCTCCAGATATATTGGAAAAATTTTTCAATGACGAAAAAATTGTACGCGACGGATTATCGGGCAATCCCAATACTCCGGCAAAACTCCTCAAAATTCTCACCGACGATAACGATAAAATGGTTCGGATGCGTTTGGCCGAAAATCGTTCAGCTCCCAAAGAGATTATCACATTATTGCTCAACGACACCGATCCTGATGTTGTGAAAGCCGCCGAAGCAAACTTGAAAGAGCGCTCATGAAACGTCGTCATTTTAATGAGCGGAGTCAATTTTTTGCCCTCGAAAATCACTTTTTAAACACTTTTTTCTCCGGACTCTATTTTAGTGCCGCCGATTTTATCGCTATCGGACGGGAAGTTGGACTCGATCTTCAGATGCATTCACGTGAAATGCTCATTAAAGAGCTCCTAAATCAATCCAACGATAACGGAAAGCTAAGCGATGCGATCGCCGCCATGAACCGTATAATTGATAAGCGGATCACCCTATGCCATCGTCTCAGCCTCGAATACCCAAATGCGCGTGTCCCTTTGGCAAAACTTGCCCAAAAAGCAACCGGCTCCAAAGCACTTTTAGCCCGCGAAGCGAGAGGAAACCCTTATGAACTCTAAAGAGCTTACCGCCGCACTCAATGCCCTAGCCTATCCGGGGCTCAGCCGAACCCTCGGCGAACTTAAACTCATCTCCGAAGTCAAAGTTGCGGACAACCGCGCATCAATTGAACTCCTCACCGTGAGTGATGACTCCTACCTCACCGTCAAATCGGCGATCGAATCGACGTTTGGAAACGAGTTCGCCTCCCTTAATATCACTAAAAAAATTCAAGCTCAAAAAGATATCAACTATGGCAACAGTGCCGCCCCCAACAACCGTGCTCCGTATGCAAAAAATGTGATCGCGGTAACCAGCGGCAAAGGGGGGGTCGGTAAAAGCACCGTGAGCGTAAACCTTGCCATTGCATTGGCTCAAAAAGGGTATAAGGTAGGTATTTTGGATGCTGACGTTTATGGTCCAAATATCCCCCGTCTCACCAATACCGATCTGGAAAAAATCAAGTGGAATGATGAGAATAAAATCGTCCCAAGCGAAAACTATGGGTTAAAAATCATGAGTGTCGCCCTTACAACTCCCACTTCCGACACCCCCCTTGTATGGCGCTCCTCCGTGGCTGTTTCAGCACTGATTCAATTTCTCGAAGATGTTGCGTGGGGGGAGCTCGATTTTCTCGTGATCGATATGCCTCCGGGAACCGGTGATATTCAACTCACCATGGCACAAGAACTCCCAATCACCGCAGGGGTGATCGTTACAACTCCTCAGCTCGTTGCGTGCGATGATGTGAGCCGCTCTATCCGAATGTTTCAAGATATCCATGTCCAGGTGGCAGGATTAATCGAAAACATGAGCTATTTTGTTGCCCCCGATACCGGAACACGGTACGATATTTTCGGCACCGGTGGAGGTGAACGGCTAGCACAACGGTATAACATTCCGTTATTAGGACAAATCCCACTCAACATGGATATCCGTGAAGGTTCAGACAACGGTGAACCGCCGGTTGTTTTGGGAAGCGATGAGCTGAAAAGTTATTATCGTGAAGTGGTAGAGAATATGCTAAAAGCGGTGAAGTTTAGAGTGTAAATTCTCCTGCATCCGAAAGATGAAGGTAGCTTCAGGGGGTTGCAAGGGACAAACATGTCCCTGCCACTTAGGGGGCTTTGCTCCCAAAGTGTATTCCATCAAAATGGTTATTTAAAGATTTTCTTCAAATCGTTTTCAATTGCGCCCGGTACGGTTGCAATCGTCATAAATTCGGTCATGGTAAGCAACGGATAGCTGATAGCGATAAAATATTTAGCACTAAGCGCTTTTGCTTGTCCACCTTCGATTAACACTGCCCATGGGAGCAATTGACCGTTTTGAGTACCGATTTTTTTCACAAATCTGTTTGTGCGGCGATCCAACTGAACAAACGCAACGTAACGATCCTCGCCCACCTTAACAACCGCAGTGGTCCCTTTTGCTTTTTGAGCTTTTGCTACCAAATCAGCGGTTGTTCCTTCTCCTACGACATTCATATCTTGATAGTATGGCATACCAATCATGAAGTTATAACTACCAAGTTTACCAAATTCCCATTTATCGGCTGAATCTTTGAGTGGACCAAACGCTTTTTCAAGAGCGGCATATTCCGCTGAACTTGACGCATGGTTATACTCTTTTTGCAAAAATGCTGCATTAAAATAGATCGGATTAGCAATACTGATTTGCTTACGCTCATCATCAACCAACAAACGCCCCACTGCCGCAAGAGCACGTAATGGTTTATTCGCATCGGCTTTCATCGTCGCATTGGTAAACAGCACCGTTGTTCCCGCATCCGCCTTATATGTTCCAACCACTTCAAAACCAGCAGATGCGAGTTTTGCCTTTGCATCGTCGAGAGTCGTATAGGCAGCGTATTTATACGCCGCCACCTCTTTTTCAACAGCTATACCATCCTCAATTTTTGGTGCAGTAACTGTTGAACACCCTGTAAAAGCAATAGCAAATGCTAGCGCTGCCGTTGTGATGATTTTTTTCATAGCTCTTTCGCTCCCAATTCGGTCATAATTTTCACAATCTCTTTATCAAGAGCATTGATGGAATCAACCATTTTTTGATCTTTGATCCCCATAACCGCTGTCCATGTAGCCAAACGCGGCATACCGATCATCACTTTGTTCGATCCTTTTTCAATATACATGTACATTGAACACGGCGCTAATACACCCACATCCGGACGCCCTTGGTTAAATATCCCCTCAGAGAATTTGAAATGACAAAGCGAATAGACCCAGTAAGCGTCATATCGGCCGAATTCGATATTGTTATCCGTCATAGAGGCTTTGATATCTTTGTATCCTGCAATGATGTATTGGTTTGCTTCGAATGCCTCTTCAAATTTCTCTTGGAAATCAGAGATGAAACCATCCAAACTTGCTCCACGCTCAAACGGAAGTTCAAACGTCATCATCGGCTTAGCCGGCAATGCACTGTATTCAACGATTTGAACTTTGCTTCCGATCTCTTTTTCGATCATCGCATCAAGTTCCGAGAACGAAGCGATAAATTTTGCACGTACATCAGCATCTTTGACCCCGGTAATATCCAACATCGTCTCCGGCGTGATGTGACCGACGTAGGTTTTATCTTCACCTTGTTTTTTGTAGACGTGCAAATTGAACGGACTAAATCCACCGAGACTCGGCTCTTTCATAAGCAATGGTCCAATAGCCGCATCTTTGGTGATAGAGAAAAATCCGAGGTTATCGAGATTTGTTCCGCCGTATTTGGTTTTATACGCATCATTGATACGCTCATGCGGATCAGAGAGGATAAACCCGATGGTACTGATTTTGTTGTTCACCATATCCATGTAGGCTTTCTCTTTGTCGCCATCACCGATATAAAATTTTGCTCCTTGAGCACCAAACGCCATCGAAGCCGCAAGCGATAGAGCCGCCGCACCTAGTAAAAGTCTGTTTAACATAAAATTCTCCTCCAAATAATCGCTTTTGAGCTGCGAATGCCCTTAGCATTGTTAAGGGCTATTTTATCACAAAGCCATCAAAAAAAACGATAATAACAACTTAAGATTTTCGAACTCTAATTATCGCTGGGAAAGGTGAATGGATTGTGAATCTCTCCCGATGGGAGAGAAAGAATAACTTCTAATTAAAAGTTGAAGTTTACTTGCATCGATAACGAATCTTGACTATGTTTTGTAGTTAGATTTCCTGCCATACCACCACCAAAATTATATGGAAGAGTATCTGTTACTTCTGGTGCGTATACATATGCTAGATCAAATGATGCAGTTTTACTCAAATCATATGAACAACCTACAGTATAGTGACTTTCTACTGTTGCCGGAAAGCCTAAAAAATTAAGTACGTTATCTAAACCACCATCAGAAATGCCTTGATTTTTAATCGGACTTTTTCCATAGTTATAACCCAAACGTGCAGTCCAGTTACCTGCATCATAAGCATAACCGATCGCATAAACGTTTTGATCATCCCATCCAAACTCTTTATAACCTTTTGCGTCTGACCATTTGATTTTTTTGTAATCTACTGCGATAGAGTGTTCACCCATTTTATAAGATGCACCAATTCCCATCTCAGCCGGTTGTTCTAATTTATTAGAAAAACCTGTAACACCAAATCCTGCCATTGCAGTTGAAAGTACATTATAATAATCCATTTCAATTGCAGATTTGTATGCAGCACCTATGGTAAAACCTTGAGTACTATAAGCAGCACCAATGTTATAACCAAATGCTAGATCTTGCGCAACACCAGCACCTTTTACACCAGCACTTGGGAACGGAGTACCTGTAGTATCATAATTGATATCTAATGCACCGTATTGGACAACTGGTGAGATACCTACAGATAGTCCATTGGATTCATATGCAATAGGCACACCAAATTGCATTAACTGAAGATTTGTAACCATTTTAAAATTTGATGCTTCATTACGATAATCTACCCCCATACCTGCAGTTCCCCACATACCAACGCCAATATAAAGATTATCACTAACTTTTGATGCAATAGAGACTTCAGGTATGACACTCATATCGGCAGTACTTGCTTTAGAACCTGCACCCATACCCATATCTGTTTGTACGTCTGGCATAAAAACAGTTCCACCAAAAGATACCTCTGTCCCTTTTACTGATGAAATCATTGCCGGATTAGCAAGAGCTGATTCAGCACCATGGCTCATACCAATGCCGATTCCCCCCATACCACGCGCTTTAGCACCCAAACCGATAAGATGATCTCCATTGGTTGCAAATGCCGATGTTGCACTTAGAGCCATTGCAGCGGCTACAGCGATTTTGATTGAACGTTTCATTAATTCTCCTCGATAAGTTTCTTGATTGAACTAAAAATAGCTCGCTTACTTCACCATTATAGGT